>DASQAX010000110.1:0-4086 GCA_035635535.1 Vicinamibacterales bacterium
GGCGACTTCACGGTCTCGGCATAGTTGAGCCCGACGAGCTCGCGCCGTTCCTTCTCGAAATACGCGAGCCGGACCTCGGTCATCGGCTCGAGCGCCGCCCCGAACCGCGACCGCGGCCGCCGCGCGCCTTTCGCCACGCCACGCTTCTTCCCGCGGTCGCGCGTCAGGAAGACGACAATCCGATCGGCTTCGCCGAGCTTATACGTCCGGAGAATCAGCGCGTCGGCGGTATAGAGCGGCACGAGGGGCTCATTGTACCAGCCAAGGGGCTCTGTCCATTGACATGCGAGCCGCGCGCCTAGGGTCCGTTCCTCACGAGGTACCGCAGGAATACCGTCGCGAGCCCCAGGAACGACGCGAAGCCGGCCACATCCGTCATGGTCGTGATGAACACGGACGACGCCAGCGCCGGGTCCACGTTCATGGCGCGCAGGCCCAATGGAACCAGCGTTCCCGCCGTGGCCGCGACGAACATGTTGATGATCATCGCCGCGCACAGCAGCAGCCCGAGCACCGCGTCGCCCTTGGTGAAATAGGCGACCAGCGCCGCGACCAGGCCGAGCGTCACGCCGTTGCCAAGCCCCACCAGCCCTTCCTTGAGCAGCGCCTTGCGGGAATTCGCCCAGGTCAGCTCGCCGAGCGCGATGCCGCGAACGATGACGGTGAGCGTCTGCGTAGCGGCGTTGCCGCCCATCCCCGCGACGATCGGCATGAAGACCGCCAGCACCGTGATCTGGGCGATGGTGCCCTGGAACAGTCCGACGACCGCGGCGGCCAGGAACGCGGTCGCGAGGTTCACGCCGAGCCACGGCAGCCGCTTGCGCAGCGATTCGGGCGCCGGCGTGAAGACGCGCTCGTCGCCCGCCACGCCGGCCAGGCGCATGATGTCCTCGGTCGCTTCGTCCTTGATGACGTCGATCACGTCGTCCACCGTGATCACGCCGACGAGCTTGTTCTCTTCGTCGACGACCGGCACCGCAAGGAGGTTGTACGACGCGACCTGCCGCGCCACTTCTTCCTGGTCGGTATCCACCCGCGCGCTGATCAAATCCGCGGTCATGATCCGCTTGAGCGGCGTCTCGGGGGCGACCAGCAGGAGCCGGCGCAGCGAGACGACGCCAACCAGGTGCCGGCGGTCGTCCACGACGTAGAGGTAGAACACCATCTCGACGTCGCGGTTGGTCTGCAGCTCGGTGATCGCCTCGCCGACGGTCATGTCCTCGCTCAGCGCGAAGACATGCGGGTTCATGATGCGGCCGGCCGTCTGCTCGTCGTACTCGAGCAGGTTCTCGACCACGCCCGATTCCTTCGGGCGCATCAGGTCGAGCACGGAGGCCGACAATTCCTCCGGCAGGTAGTCGATCAGGGCGGCGGCGTCGTCGGACGGGATTTCCTGGGCGAGCTTGGCGATTTCTTCGGCCGACCGGGTCGCCAGCAGCGCCGCGCCGGCCTCGGGGCCCAGCTCCGAGATGGCTTCCATCGCCAGGCGGCCGTTGCGTTCGGCCAGGAGGCTGAACGCCGCTTCGCGTTCCTTGTCGGGGAGATCGCTGAAGATCTGCGCGAGGTCGGCGGGATGCTGCTTCTGCAGCAGGTTCAGCAGGTTAGCGGTCGCACCAATGCGCAGCAGCCGCTTGACCGAGTCGAGGACGAGATCGATTCTCCGCTGCGCCGCCATGGTGAATGTCCGTCGGCACCCAAACGACTCAATGTAGCACGCGACACGTGCAAAACCGCCCTGAAAAGTGCATGATCTGCCGCATGGGACATAGAAACTGCATCGCCCTCACGTTCGCAGCCGCCATCCTGATCAGCGGATCGGCGCTCGCGCATCACTCGTTTCAGGCGCAGTTCGACATCAACAAGCCGTTGACGATGAAGGGCACCGTGTCGAAGGTTGAATGGGTCAATCCGCACGTCTACGTCCACATCGACGTGAAGGACGACAAAGGTGTCGTGACCAAGTGGGAGTTCGAAACGCTCGGTCCGGGCCGCATGCGCGCCGAAGGGATGAGCAAGCAGACCTTCGGTGTCGGCAGGGTCGTGACGCTGAAAGGGTACGCGGCGCGCGACGGATCGAAGAACCTTGGCTTCCTTCGTCAGGTGACGTTCGATGACGGCCACACGATCGAGGTCTGGCTCGGCGACCCCGATGACCTGAATCCGTAAGGTGCAGTGATGAAGATACTGACCGCGCTTCTGATCGCCACACTGGGCGCGTCCGTGTACGCGCAGCAGGCGCCGCAAGGCGCCCCGAAACCGACGCCGCGCACCGCCGACGGACACCCGGATCTGTCAGGCGTCTGGAACGCCGGCAACCCCGGCATCCGCAGGGACCAGGCGTCGATCAAGATCGTGCTCCCGCTCGACGGCGTCGACCAGAACAAGGACAACGTGTTCGCGGCGCTCGATCGCATCTCGGTCACGGAGCGCGCGAAGCAGCCGAACAAGCCGCCGTACAAGCCGGACCTCGCGGCGAAGCTGAAGGACCTCGAGAACCGTCAGAGCCAGGAGGACCCGGCCTTCTACTGCAAGCCGGCCGGCGTGCCGCGCATGGGGCCGCCGGCGCAGATCGTCCAGCTGCCGGACAAAGTGATCTTCCTCTACGCCACCAACCTGTTCCGCCTGATCCCGATTGGCGCCGCGCACCGGACCGACATCGACACGTCGTACATGGGCGATTCGGTCGCGAAGTGGGAGGGCGACACGCTCGTCGTCGACGTCAACAACCTGAACGACGACACGTGGCTCGGGGCCGATGGCTATTTCCACACCGAGGCGATGCACGTCGTCGAACGCTTCACGCGCAACGGCGATGGGATCAATTACGAGGTGACGGTCGAGGATCCGAACGTCTTCACGCGGCCGTGGGTGATGAACGCGCGCACGCTGCGGCTCGGCAATCGGCCGCTGGAGGAAGGGCCTCCGTGCGTCGAGAAGGATGCCGAGCATCTGGTGACGCTGGATCATCATTAGGCTCCGAACGTAGGGGCCGACCTTAAGGTCGGCCCCTACCGATCACGTTGTAGACCCAGCTCATCGAGCAGCCGCTCATCGTCACGCCATTCGGATTTCACCTTCACGTGTAAATCCAGGAATACCCGCGACTCGAGATAGCGCACGAGCTCGGCCCGCGCGGCCGTGCCAATCTGCTTGATCATCGCGCCCGCGCGCCCGATGACGATCGGCTTCTGCGACTCGCGGTCCACGAGAATCGTGCAGTAGATATTGGTGATCCTGTCGTCGGCCACCTCGACCCGGTCCACGATGACGGCCGTCGAGAACGGCAGCTCGTCGTGCGTCAACTGGAGCACCTGCTCGCGCACGATTTCACCGATGAAGAAGCGCTCCGGTTGATCGGTCACATAGTCCGCGGGGTACAACGGCTCCCCTTCCGGCAAGTACTGCAGGAACAGCTGCTCGAGCACGTCGACGTTGGTCCCGTCGGCCGCGGAAATGGGAACGATCTCGACGAACGGATGCTCGCGGCGGTAATGGTCGATGATCGGGAGCAGCCTGGGCTTCGCGACGAGATCGACCTTGTTGAGCGCGAGCATGGCCGGGGTCGTGACGTCCTTCAGCAGCGTGAGCAGATATCGGTCGCCGGGGCCGGCCTTCACGGAGGTATCGACGACGAGGCAGAGCACGTCCACCTCGCGCATCGCCTCGAGCGCGATGTCCACCATTCGGACGTTCATCCGGTGCGTCGGCTTGTGGACGCCCGGCGTATCGACGAACACGACCTGGGCCTCGTTGGCAGGGTGGGCCTCTTCAGGCCCGCCAACGTAGTTCTTCACGCCGACGATGCGGGTGCGTGTCGTCTGCGGCTTGTCCGATACGATGGCGAGCTTGTGGCCGACGATGCGATTGAGGAGCGTGGACTTGCCCGCGTTCGGCCGGCCGAGGAACGAGACGAACCCCGCTTTCACGCGTGGTCCTCGACCGAGGCGGGCTCCGCCCGCCGCAGGCGGACCTTCGTAATCCTGCGCCGCTCCACCTCGAGGACCTCCACGTCGAGCCCGTCCACCTCGAAGCGCTCCCCGACGTACGGCATGCGTCCGAGGTGCGAGAGCAGGTATCCGCCGACGG
>DASQAX010000111.1:0-14523 GCA_035635535.1 Vicinamibacterales bacterium
AACTGCTCGGTCGTCTTCGCCTGCACGACCTCGAAGGGATACCCGGCGGGACCGGTCTCGTGGACGACCAACACGCCGGCCGCGCCCTTCTGCATGCCGATCTCGTACTTGTAGGTCCAGCGGCCGTACTAGGTCATCGCCTTGCCGCCGAACGCCTTCTCATCGCCGGCCACCGGCGGATCGTTGACGAGCATGACGAGCGTCTTCCCCTTGACGTCGAGCCCCTTGTAGTCGTCCCAGTGCAGGGCGAGACGAATGCGGCTCTCCATAGCATGTGATTATAGAAGCGTGAGCGACGAGGGAAGCGGCATCCGCCTTCAGAAGATCATTTCGCAGGCGGGCATCGCCTCGCGGCGCGCGGGCGAGAAGCTGATCGCCGAAGGACGCGTGACGGTCAACGGCCACACCGTCCTCGAGATGGGCACCAGGGCGGATCCCTCGCGCGACGACATCCGTGTCGACGGCCGGCGCATCAAGCCACCGGAGCGCCACCGCTACATCCTGCTCTACAAGCCGGCCGGCTACATGACGACGCGATCCGATCCGCAGCGTCGCCGGACGGTGATCGACCTCCTCCGCGGCGTGAAGGAATACGTCTATCCCGTCGGCCGTCTCGACTACGACACGGAGGGGCTGCTGCTGCTCACCAACGACGGCGACCTGGCGGCGAAGCTGACGCATCCGCGGCACGAGGTCGATCGCACCTACGACGCGCGCGTCGCCGGCATGCCGGACGACGAGGCGGTCGAGCGGCTGCGCCGCGGCATCCCGCTGGACGGACGCCGCACGATGCCCGCCGACGTCCTGCTGATCAACAAGGGGCGCCGGGACGAGGACGGCGTGCTGCTCGTCACCATCCGCGAGGGGCGCAACCGCCAGGTCCGCCGCATGCTCGAGGCCGTCGGGCACCCGGTGCGGTCGCTGAAGAGGATCCGGTTCGGCCCGATCTCGGACAGGCGGCTGAAGCCGGGTGACTGGCGGGAGTTGACCTCGGACGAAGTGGAAAAGTTGAAGAAGTGGAAAAGTGGAAAAGTAAGTCGGAAAGTGAAAAGTAAAAAGTACGTGGAATGATGGAATGAAACCCGCAGGACCCCTGCCCTCGTATGGGTGTCCATGGCGGCACCGACATCTCCCGCGCTGGAGCCTGCGCAGCAGAGCGCCGCGAGACTCGCCGGGTTCCTGTACCTGTTCACGATGGCAACGGCGAACTTTGCGGAGTTCTACGCGCGCGGGCGGCTGATCGTCGCCGGCGACGCCGCTCAGACCGCAAGGAATATCGTGGCGTCCGAGCGGCTGTTCCGGCTCGGCATCGTCAGCAACCTGATCACGTTCGCGAGCGTCGTCGTGATGGTCTGGGCGCTGTACGTCGTGTTCAAGCCGTTCAACAGGAACGTGGCGCTGCTTGCGGCGTTCTGGCGGCTCGCCGAATCCGCCATCTTCGCGCTCATCCCGTTGAATGATTTCGTGACGCTGCGCCTGCTGAGCGGGGATGACGACCTCCGGGCGTTCGACGCGCCGCAGCTGCAGGCGCTGGCGTACACCTTCGTCGAGGTGCACGACGCCGGGTATCTGATCGGACTGGTGTTCTTCGGACTGGGTTCGACCGTGTTCGCGTACCTGTGGTTCACGTCACGCTACATCCCTCGGGCGCTGGCCAGCCTGGGCCTCTTCTCGTCGCTGCTGGTCGCCATCGTCACGCCGGCGGTCATGGCAATCCCGAGTCTCGGCGCGATCGTGATACCGCTCTACTTCGCGCCGATTTTCATCTTCGAAGTCACGCTGGGCTTCTGGTTGCTGTTCAAGGGCTTGCACGCGCGTGCCGAAGTACCCAGGCGTACTTAAAACTTACTTTTCCACTTCTTCCACTTCTTCCACTTCTCCACTTTCCTCGCCCTCTTCCCGCAACGGCAGCATCTCCTCAGCCGGCGTCTGCTCGATGAGCCGCGCGGGCGGGTCGAAGCCGAGCGCTTCGGCCATGTCCTCGATCTTCGGCAGGTCAGTCAGGTCGTTCAGGCCGAACCGAATCAGGAACTCCTTCGTCGTCGCGTAGAGAAACGGCCGGCCGACGACGTTCTTGCGGCCGACGATCTTGATCAGGTGGCGCTCGAGCAGCGTCGAGAGCACGCCCGACGTGTTGACGCCGCGAATCTCGCCGACCTCGAGCGCGGTGATCGGCTGCTTGTAGGCGATGACCGCCAGCGTCTCGAGCCCCTGCACCGTCAGCTTCTGCGCCGAGCGTTCGTGAAACAGGCGCCGCACCCATTCGTGGAGCTCGGGGCGCGTCAGGATCTGATATCCGCCCGCGACCTCCACGAACTGCAGGCCGGGCCGCGAGTCGTAGTCGGCTTTGAGCGCCTCGACCGTCGCCTTCACGTCTTCCTTCGGCTCGTCGGCGAGCAGCCTGTACAGCATCTTCGGCGTCAGCGGATCGGGCGACGCGAAGATCAGCGCCTCGACGATGGCCTTCAATTCCGCGGACACGACTCGTGTGGTTTCGCTCATCTCTCCTCCGGCGGTTCGGCCGTACGTGGGGCGGGTTCCGCGACGCGACTGGTGCCGTCGCGTCGCGGACCCGCCATCACAGACCCGCCATCGCCCCGCGGAGCCGTCATGATTGCGGGTCTCCGATCGGATGCGGCGCGTCGGCCGGACGCGCCCGCTTGTAGACGCGGATGGTGCCCGAACCGGCGGACTGGTAGACGCGAACGAGCTTCAGCCGGATCATCTCGAGCAGCGCGAGGAACGTCACGATCACGAAGCTGCGCGAGCCGTCGCCGTCGGCGAACAGGTCCTCGAACCCGCACGCCTCCGTCTCGGACAGCCGCTGGAGCAGCTGCTCGATGCGCGCCTCGATGGGAATCTCCTCGGGCGGCAGCACCATCGGCGGCCGCCGGCTGGCGCGCTCCAGCACGCCCTTGAACGCCGCGAGGAGGCTGAAGAGATCCACCTCGAGCTCCGGCTCGTACTCCTCGCCCGCCGCGTCCGCGACGCGCGCGTCGGGCCGCATGAACTGCGCGCTGCGCAGCGTCTCGCGTTCGTGGAGCAGCTCCGCCGCCGCCTTGTACTTCTGGTGCTCGAGGAGCCGGCGCACCAGCGCCTCGCGCGGGTCCTCCTCCACCTGGTCGTCCTGCGTCGGATCCGGCCGCGGCAGCAGCATCCGCGACTTGATGTGAATCAGCGTGGACGCCATGACGAGGAACTCGCCGGCGACGTCGAGGTTCAGCTCCTGCATCAGCGCGATGTACGAGAGGTACTGCTCGGTGATGAGCGCAATCGGGATGTCGTAGACGTTCAGCTCGTTCCTGCGAATGAGGTGGACCAGCAGGTCGAGCGGCCCCTCGAAGGTATCGAGCTTGACCTTGTACGCGTCGGGCGACGACTCGAAGTCGACGTCAGCCACGGCCGGGGCAACCACGGAGGCCGCGGACGCGGCCAACACGAAGCGCACGAAGACTTCCCGAGGTCAGGTCACTGCGACGCGAGGCTGGTTTCTGCACTTCGTATGCTCCGTGGGTGCACCCGAAGGGTGCCTTCGTGGTTCCCCGCCGCGTCAGTATCGCAGCTTGACCGCGTCGCGGACGCGTTCCATCGTCTGCTGCGCGATGCCGCGCGCGCGGCGCGATCCTTCGACCGCGATCTCGCGAATCCGTTCCGGCCGGCTCATCACCGCGCGGCGCCGCTCGCGCATCGGCTCGAGCACCGCGTTGACGGCGGCGGCCAGCTTCGTCTTCACCTCGACGTCGCCGACCTTGCCGGCGCGGTAGCGCGTCTTCAGGTCCTCGACCTCGGCGGTGTTCGCGTTGAACGCGTCATGGTACATGAACACCGGGTTGCCTTCGACCGTGCCGGGGATGTCGGCGCGAATCCGCTTGGGATCCGTGTACATCTGCCGCACCTTCTTCGTCACGTCCTCGGCGCCGTCGCTGAGATCGATCGTGTTGCCGTAGCTCTTGCTCATCTTCCGGTTGTCGAGGCCCGGCAGGCGGGGCGTCGGCGTCAGCAGCGGCTGCGGCTCGACGAAGATCTCGCCGTAGAACTGGTGGAAGCGGCGCACGACCTCGCGCGACAGCTCGAGGTGCGCGACCTGGTCCTCGCCGACCGGCACGAACTTGCCGTCGTAGATGATGACGTCGGCCGTCTGCAGCAGCGGATAGCTGAGAAAGCCCAGCGTCGACAGATCCTTCTCGGACAGCTGTTCGCGCTGCTCCTTGTAGGTGGGCACGCGTTCCAGCCACGGGATCGGCACGACCATCGAGAGCAGCAGGAACAGCTCGGCGTGCTCGGGGACGAGCGACTGGATGAAGATGGTGCTCCGCTCGGGATCGATGCCCGCGGCGAGCCAGTCGGCGACGTTGTCGAGCGCCCCGGCCGTGATGCCCGAGGTGTTGGCGTACTCGCTGGTCAGGGCATGCCAGTCGGCGACGAAGTAGAAGCAGTCGTAGCGTTCCTGAAGGGCGACCCAGTTGGTGAGCGCGCCGACGAGGTGGCCGAGATGCAGCTTGCCCGTCGGGCGCATGCCGCTGACGACGCGAGCGCGGGAGTCACCGGCGTTCACGGCATGTTCTCACAACAGCATCGAGAGCAGGAACCGTGCGGGCGGCGTGATGATCGTCGTCAGGATGCCGGTGAACATCAAGCCGTAGAGAATCATGAAGCCGTACGGCCGGAGGCTCTCGTAGGCATCGGCGACCGGGCCGCGGAGCACGCCGGCGAGCACGTTGCCTCCGTCGAGCGGAGGCACAGGCACCATGTTGAAGACCGCCAGCAGGACGTTGAGCAGCACGGCCTGATACAGGAACGCGGCGAGCGGCGCCAGCGTCGCGGCCTCGACGCCGCCGGCGACCGGAACCACGTGCAGGAGCACCGATGCCAGGATCGCGAGCACGACGTTGCTGGCCGGCCCTGCCGCCGCGATCAGCATGTACTTCCGCTTCCAGTGGCCCTTCAACCGCGTGATGTTGACGGGCACGGGCTTCGCCCAGCCGAGCACCGGCACGTTCGTGACCATCGCGATCAGCGGGAACAGGATGGTGCCTATCGGATCGACGTGAACGGCCGGATTGAGCGAGACCCGGCCCAGCAGCCGCGCGGTCGGGTCGCCGAGCCGGTCCGAGGTGAACGCGTGGGCCGCCTCGTGAACCGTCAGCGAGAAGATGAGAACGACGAACTCGATGAAGATGCGGGAGAAGTCGAGACCGGCCGGCAAGGCGCCAAGCGTACTAGAACTGCTGGGTTTTCTCCAACGTGAAGGCGCCGACCGCGCATACGAGACCGACGAACATCAGCGCAAGACCCGTGATGGACACCGGCGCCGCCCACAGCAGCAGCGCGCCGGCCAACATGAGAAGCACGCGGATGAGAATGTGAAGTACGTCGGGTCGAATTGACGTCATGTCGCTCCCGGGCGGGAGCAGTGCAATTCGAACGCCGCGTGTCCGCGCGTGTCGCGCGGAGACGTCAATGCGAGTTGGCGCGCGCCGCGAGGTAGGCGTCGAACAACGTAAAGCCGAACTGCCGAGCTCGCCTGAACGCCTTGTAGAACCGAACCAGCCTCCGCACCCTGTGGTCTCCCTTCTGTCTTTCGGAGTGTGGAATGCTCAGCTGTAGATCCGCTATTGCTCCCGCTCGCTGGACAGCGTATCGTTGCGCGAGTCAGGGGGCGTTTGCATCATGACGGCCACCGGGCGCAAGCCACTCTCGTTCCAGCAACGAAACCTGCACCTTCCCCTTCGACCGCTTCGTATCCAGTCCATCGCACGCAAGCCGGCCGATCAGAAACTCGTCGAGCGCGTCCGCCGGGAATTCAGCGACATGCGCGGCCTGTCGCCGACCATTGCGCAGGCACGCAGACTCTTCAGCCTGGCCGACGACGAGTGCCTCGGAATCTTCGCACAGTTGCTGCAGGAAGGATTCCTCGACCTCTGCGCCGACGACCGCTACCGGCTGAAGGCGCGGTCGAGCTCGCGCATCTAGCCTGCGGGGCGCGCCGCGAATTTACGCGGACTTCGCGAAATAATCGATGACCGCGGCGGCGGCCTTGGGTCCGACGACGGCGTCGAGCTCCTCGCGGGTGGCGCGGCGGACGCCCGCGAGGCTGCCGAACCTCGTCAGCAGCGCCCGGCGGCGGCGCGGGCCGATGCCCGGCACGTCATCGAGCTGCGAGCGCAGATCGCGCATCGACCGCGCCTTGCGGTGAAAGGTCACCGCGAAGCGATGCGCTTCGTCGCGAATCCGCTCGATCAACAGCAGCGCGGGGTCGTTGTCGGGGAGCGCAATCGGATCGTGGCGGTCGCGCGTGAAGAGCAGCTCCTCCTTCTTCGCGATGCCGATCGCCACGAGGTTGCCGAGGCCAATCTGCTCGAGCCCGTCGTAGGCGGCCGTCAGCTGCCCCTTGCCGCCGTCGATCAGGATCAGGTCGGGGAACGGCCCACCATCCTCGAGCACCTTGCGATAGCGCCGCTGGACCACCTCGCGCATCGCCGCGAAGTCGTCGGAACCGAGCCGGGCGGGATTTAACCCGCCCCTGATCCGAAACTTCCTGTATTCAGCCTTCTTCATCCGCCCGTCTTCACACACCACCATCGACGCGACGGTCTCGCTGCCCTGGATCGTCGAGATGTCGAAGCATTCGATCCGGCGCGGCACCGAGGGGAGCCCGAGGACCGACCGGAGCGTCTCGAGCGCGTCGAAGTGGGCGGCGGTGTTCTCGTTGAACCGCGTGCGGTACGAGAGCTCCGCGTTCCTCGTGGCGAGCTCGACGAGCGCCTTCTTGTCGCCGCGCTGCGGGACGAGAATCCTGACGCGGCGGCCCGCGCGCGACGAGAGCCACTCCTCCATCGCCTCGCCGTCCTCGATGTCGATTGGCAAATCGATCTCGGCCGGCGGCACCCGCATCTCGTAGAACTGCTGCAGCGCCGCCTGGAGGACGTCGGCGTCGCGCACCGCGATGCCGCCGGGATCGGTGACGAGCTCGAGGCGCTCGATCACGCGGCCGCCGCGCATCGAGAACACCTGGATGGCGCTCCCGCTGGGACCGACCTTGACGCCGAAGACGTCGCGATCGCCGAGCTGCGCCGTCGCGACTTTCTGCTGCCGGTCGCGGAGAATCTGGACCGTGCGCAGCGCGTCGCGCAGCTGCGCCGCCTCCTCGAAGCGCTGCGCCTCGGACGCGCCGACCATCCGCTCGCGGAGCGTGTCGATCAGCTCGTCGTTGCGCCCCTCGAGGAGCAGCCTCGCATTCGCCACCGCCACCCCGTACTGTTCCTGGCTGCAGATCTCCGCCACGCACGGCGCAATGCAGCGCTTGATGTCGTATTCGAGGCACGGTCGCCCGCGCTGCCCCGTGATCACCTCGTTGCACGAGCGGATGCCGAACAGCCGGTGCCCAAGCCCCATCGTCCGGCGGGCGATCTTTGCAGGGAGAAACGGCCCGGCATAAAAATCACCGTTGCGTTCGACGCGCCGGGCGACGACCATACGCGGGAACGCTTCGCTCATGGTCAGCTGCAGGAACGGGTAGTTCTTGTCGTCGCGCAGCAGGATGTTGTATTTCGGCGAGCGCTCCTTGATCAAGTTGTTCTCTAGGGCGAGCGCCTCCATCACGGAGTCGGTGACGATGACTTCAACCGACGTAATTTCGTCGAGCAGCGCGTCGTGACGCGGGCTCATGCCCCAAGCCGCGAGATAGCTGCGGACGCGGTCGCGCAGCGCGCGCGCCTTGCCCACGTAAATCGTCTCGCCAGCCCGGTTGACCCACAGATACACGCCGGGCTGCTCGGGCAACCGCGCGATCTGCTCCTTGAGGTCCTGGATGGGCATGGGCTACTATGGCGAGTTTAGTTCCTACGACGGAAACCCTTAATTATAACAAAGCATGACGGTTACCGGGCTCATTGGAAAGGTGTGCATGTGGCCGCTGCGCGCGATCATCGACGCGTGCGTGGCGCTCGGCATCCATCCCAACACGCTGACGCTCGTCGGCGTGCTGATCAATGTCGTGGCGGCGTGCGCGCTGGGAGTCGACCGGTTCCTGCTGGCCGGCGTGATCATGATCGTCGCCAACATCTTCGATTTCATCGACGGCAAGGTCGCGCAGCAGACCAACACCGTCTCGCGGTTCGGCGCCTTCTGGGATTCGACGCTCGACCGGTTTTCCGACATCGCGCTCTTTCTCGGCCTGATCTATCTCTACGCGAGGATGGGACGCACCGATTACGTGATGGTGGCGTCGCTCGCGATGATGTTCTCGATCATGACGAGCTACGCGCGGGCGCGCGCCGAATCGCTCATCGAGAAGTGCAAGGTCGGTTTCATGGAGCGCCCGGAACGGATCGTCCTGTTCATGATCGGCGCGTTCACCAACCGCATGGGCGCCGTGCTGTGGGTGATCCTGATTCTCGCGATCTTCACGGTCGCCGACCGCATCTACTACACGTATCTCGTGCTGAACGCACGCCCGATACCGCGTGGACGCAGCCCCATCACGAAGGTCTTCACGCGGGCGTTCTTCTGGACCGACGAGCGTACGACGCTCCCCTACGACCTGATGGTGGTTGCGATCCTGGCGTTCGTGTGGCTGACCCCTCCAATCTGGATCAACGACCCGACGGCGCCGAGCATGGGGCTGTGGGCGTTACTGGAACCCTGAGGTTCGCAGGTTCGCGGGTTCGCGGGTTCGCCTACGACACTTTGCGCTTGCGCGCGCCGTTTGCGGCCCTGGCTTTCGGGGCGGCCGCTACCTTCTTCAATTCGGCCTTCGCCGGCTTCTTCTTGTCCTGGCTGACCGAGTCGAGGCTGCGCTTGAGCGCCTCCATCAGGTCCACGACGCGCGCGGGCTCGGCCACCTCGGGCGCGACAATCTCCTCGCCGGCAATCTTCGCGTCGATGATCTTCCGAAGGCCTTCCTTGTACTCGTCCTTGTAGTCCTTCAGGTTGAGCTCCGCGTCGAAGGTGGCGATCACCTGCTTCGCGAGCTTCATTTCCTCGGGCTTGACCTTCGACGGCACCGAGTTGAGCTCCTCGATCTGGTCGATGCTGCGGATCTCGGCGTCGTGATGCAGGGTGTACATCACGATCCCCTTCTTCTTCGGGCGCACGGCGACGAGGTACTCGCGGCCGTAGAGCGCCATCTTGCCGATGCCCGCCTTCCCCGCCATCCCTTCGCGCATCACCGCGAACGCCTCCGCCGCCATTGGACCGTCGGGCGCCAGGTAGTACGCGCGATCGACGTAGATGGGATCGATCTCGGTGTCGTTCGCGAACTGGACGAGGTTGATGACGCGCGTCGACTCGACGCGCACCTTCTGGATGTCCTCGTCCGACACGACGACGTAGCGCCCCTTTTCGAACTCGTAGCCTTTCACGAGCTCGCTGTTGGGCACCTCGCGCTCGCAGTGCGGGCACCAGCGCTTCTGCTGGATGCGCGTCTGGCACTCGGCGTGGAGCTGGTTGAAGGAGATGGTTTCGGAGGACTCGGTCGCCGGGAACACCTTGACCGGGATGTTGACCAGGCTGACCTTCAGGAACCCTTTCCAAGTCGGTCGTGGTGGCATATGCCCGACATTATCCGTTTGGTTTGCACATTTCTTCAATGACGAAGCGCGGCCAGCTGCCGTGCGACGGTCGCCAGCCCGTGGCCGTTGACCTGCTCGACCACGTCGAACCAGCCCTCGTTGACCGTGTCCGGATACGCGGCGCCCAGGATGCCGGCGGCGATCGACGCCACCGAATCGCTGTCGCCGCCGATGTTCGCGGCCAGCAGGATTGCCTCTTCCGCCGAGCGCAGGACCGTGGCAAGCCCCAGCGCCAGCGGTACGATCGTCATCGGATGATTCGGGAAGCAGCGCGCAGCCAGATCGGCCGCGTGTAGCGCCGTCAGCCCGTTCAGCTCGTCGTGTACGCGGCGCACGATGCTCGCGAACCCCGCAGAGGTGCGGCCGGGCCACCGGCGCTCGGCATCAGCCGCCGCCGCCTCGGCGTGCGCGAGGATGTCGCGCGGTCCCGCCCCGTCGATGGCCAACGAGACCGCCGCGGCGGTGGCTGCCGCCGCGGCGGTCGCGATCGATCCGCCATGTGTCGAGATCGACGCTTCGCGGGCGCCGCTGACGATCTCCTCCAGGCGGGCGGACCCGTACAGGATGCCCACCGGGGCCACGCGAATCGCGGCGCCACACCCGTCATGGTCGGTCGCAAGGCGGGCCGGATCGGCCGCCTGATGAAATTCCCACAGCGACCTCACTCCGGGATGGACGCACTTGGTGCACCGGAGCATTTCGCGGCCGACGCTGATATGGGAGACCGCGCCCCGATCGGCGACGATCGCCCGCGCGACGGCGATCGTCCGTTCGGTGTCGTCCGTCGTTTCACCGACGCGCCACTCGCGCTTCCGGTTGCCGGCGTACCTGGGAATGGTCGAACCAGGAACGCCTTCGAAGCCGCGGACGCCACGCGGGTACCAGCGGAGCACGTCGCCCGGCAAGAGCAACTCGGTCTGTTTTCCGACGGCGTCGCCGGTCGCAATGCCCTCGAGGCAGGCAAGGATCCGATCAAACGGCGTCAGCTTCATCGCGGCTGCCCAGGTCGAGCCCGGTGCCGCCGATGCGGATAGTGCGAGCCTTGATCTGATCGCGGAGGAGGCGCCGAGCCTGGCCGTACAGCGTCCCCGGCACGTGCAGCCGCCTCGCGATGTTGCGGAAGTGCGAGATGAGGACGAGCGTCACCGAGCCCTCTTCCTTCCACGCGACCGCGGAAATCTGCGCCCATTTCATGAACCCGGTGTCGGACCAGACCCCGTCGCGATAGAAGCCGCGCGCGATGCGCGTGCTCAGCGGAAACGCCACGCCGTAGTACAGGAACATCATCGTCTCGCCGAGCAGCTGGTCCATCGGCCGGTGAAACACCCAGCGTTTCAGCGCGAAGAGCAGCGCCAGCGTGAACGCCAGCGCGAGGCTGAAGCCGTAGAACCGCGGCTTCTCGCCCTGCCAGATCAGGAGCGCGGAGCGCTTGCGCACGGCGAATCGCAGCAGGTCGGCGGCCACCACCATGTTGGCGACGAAGAAGCCGACGCCGAACAGGAAGAGAATCCACTGCAAGAGCTGCTGCAGGCCCATGGGTCTAACGCGGCCGGGATCCGGGATCCGGGATCCGGGATCCGACGCATCGCGTACGCCGTTGGCGATCGCAATCGGGTCTGGGTGTTTCTCGACGGCCGGACGTATGTGATCGAACCGGAAACCCGCGACGCGTCCGATCGGGTTCACGTGACTGACGATCAGGTCGCGTTCTCCGCCCCGATGCCGGCGACGGTGCTCGCGATCAAGGTCGCTCCCGGCCAGGCGGTCGCCGCCGGCGATCTGCTCGTGCTGCTCGAGGCGATGAAGATGGAGATGCCGATCGCGGCGCCGCGCGCCGGGCGCGTGAAGTCGATCGCGTGCCGCGAAGGCGAGCTGGTGCAGCCGGGCGTTCCGCTGCTGGAGCTCGAATAGATCGCCTACGGCGCCTTGCAGGAAAAGTTGGCCGCGTCCTTCGTGGTTCCGGCGCCCTTGTAGACCGCCACCTGCGGGTAGGGGCACAGCGGACGCGTCGTGTCGACGACCCCGTTCGAGACGTGCGTCGCGAGGATCTGGTCCGGCGCGACGTTCGCTTCTCGCCACCGTTCGAGCGCGCTCATCGGGTTGAACTGATTCGGCCCGGCGCCGCCGCCGCAATGCATCATGCCGGGCGCCATGAACAGGCGGTACGACTTGTCGACCTTGTCACGTCCCCCGAGCCGCGCCTCGACGCTCTTGTAGTAGTTCACGCTGTTGAACGGCGAAATCTGCTGGTCGTTCCAGCCGTGATATTCAATGAGCTTCCCGCCGCGCGCGAAGAACGGCTGAAGATTCGGATCGGTGGCGTTCATCAACGAGGCCGCCGTCTTGTCGCTGGCGGCAACATTCGCGTCGAAGTCGAGAGTGCGGTAATCCCAATTGACGTCGTCGAACGCCACGTGTCTGAAATAGCTTTCGGCGATGCCGAATGGCTGCAGCCCGTTGACCGGGTCCCAGCCGAGCTCGCTGCCAGGCGCGACGCCCGGGAAGACCTGCTCTTTCGTCCTCGGATTGCGCGGGCCGACGTACATCTTCGCCGCCCCCTCGACCTGCGCCGCGGACAGACACGACGTACCCCCCGACGCTGTGCAGGCAAGCCGTTTCAGATCAACCTTGCAGCGCGTCGGATCCTCCAGCACGCCGTCACGGACACCGTCGAGGCCATCGCACGCGCGCACGACTTCGTCATGCACGGCCGTCAATTTCTCCAACGGCAGATTCCCGGGCTGGTCTTTGTGCGTCGCCTGCGCCGACCACACGATCCCGCTCATCAAGTGCGTCCAGTAGTTCGCGGGCGCGCCCGCGACGATGCCGTCGAAGTCGTCGGGAAAGCGCTGCGCCTCCATCAAGCCCTGCCGCCCGCCGGTCGAACAGCCGTTCCAGTACGAGAGCCGCGGCGCGTTGCCGTAGAACGCGGCGATGATCGCTTTCGAGGCGACTGTCATCTCGTGAACCGCCCGGTACGCGAAATCGGTCAGCTGTTCCGGATGACCCATCGCGAACTGACCCTGGGTTCCGTCGTTGACGTGCCCGGTATCGGTTGACGCGGTCGCGTACCCCTCCGTCAACGCGAACGCCATGTTGCGCGGGATCGCCTGCGGCGTCCCGCCGAAGGTGATCACGCCCGCCCATCCGCCGTTGCCGACCGCTTGAAACTTGCCGTTCCAGTTCTCGGCCGGCATCCAGACTTCCATCTGGATGCGCGAGTCGCCTGACGGCGTCAGCACCGCTGCGACACGGCAATGCGCGGGAAGGATCACAGCGGGCGGAGCCGGCGTGCCGGGCGCCTGGAACGGGCCCGCGGGAACGAGTGACGCCGTCGCGATCGTCGTGTGTGGCAGCGCGAGCGCACGCAGGCTTTCACACGATGCGGCCGACGCCGCATCGGCCGTCAGCAGGCAGGCGGTCGCCAAAGACAGGATCACCATCGTCTTTGTCGCGGACATCGCCATCTCCTTCAATCGAGCTCGAGACGCGCAGATTCTGCCACAGCGCGCTCAAATCGAGTTCGCAGGAACAGCAACAATCGGGCTGTCGCCGTGGCGATTCCGGCCGGAAATCGCACGGCATGCCATTGGCTCCCATGAGCCGCATGAACAGGAACGAAGCGCGGCGCGAAGTGTACTCGACATGGTTCTTGGAGTTCAGCGTTCTGTGGGCCGTCTTCCCGATGCTTGATCGGGTCGTGGAAGAACGGCCGCTCGATGCATGGCTCACGGCCGTGAGCGTTGGAATCAGCTTGACCGCGCTCGCCGTGAGTGTGATGCTGAAACCTGGAGGGCGGACGTGGACGGAATGATGGTGTCGGCACTGATAGGCGTTGGGGCGCTGATCATGGCTCTGCTGACCGTTCGTTTCACGCCGCACGACAAGCAGCCGTCAAAGCGATCGCGCCATTGATGGATCACGAGCTCGCGGTCTTGTTGACCGAGCTGATGGAAAAGGTCGGCCTCCTCCGCCGCGACATGAAACAGAAGGGCGACGCGGAGAAATACGAGGCGCGGCTCGCCCGCATCGACCAGAAGTTCTCGGCCTTCGTCGAAACGATCGCGCAGACCGATCCCGAGCTCGCCAAGGCGCTCCGCACCGCGTGGCAGATGCCCGCGCGCAGCCTGGCCTTCCGCAACGCGGAGCACCTCAAAAAAGACGAATAACCACGAAAGCACGCCTTCGTGGTTATCGATCCCACGCACCCGCGGCCCACTCCAGGAATTTCTTCTCCGGCCAGTAATTGACGATCTTCGCCTGCGGGATCCCGGCGAGCTTCGCGTGCGCGATCGCGATGTCGGCGAAATCGAGCTCCGGGTGCGAGTGCGCGTCGCTGTCGAGCGCGAAGAGGCACCCCTGCTCGAGCGCCTGCGCCGCGAGCTCGTACGGGACGTCCTGCCGCGACCACGAGCCGTCGATCTCGATCGCGACCTGCCGCCGCGCCGCCACCTCGAACACCTGGCTCCAGTCCGCGAGGACGCCGAGCCGCATGTTGAAGACGCGCCCCTGCGGATGGCCGAGAATCGCGACGCCGCGCTGCGACACGGCCGCGACCATCCGCGCGGTCTGGTCGACCGACTTCCGGAGCGCCGAATGCGGGGAGGCGACGATGAACTCGAACTGGCGCATCTCGTGCGGCTCCATGTCGATCGACCCGTCGGCGCGGATGTTCGCCTCGATCCCCTTGAAGAGCCGGAAGCGCCCCCTGTACGTCCGGTTCAACGCGTCGACCTCCGCGTGCTGCTCCACCGCGCGCTGCATGCTCATCCCGCCGGCGATGGTCAGCCCGTACGAATGATCGGTGATGCCGGCGCACGACCAGCCGCGCTCGAGGCACGCGTTGACGATCGACTCGAGCGTCTCGGCGCCGTCGCTGTAGATCGAGTGCATCTGGAAGTCGCCGCGGTACTTCGCGCGCGACGGCGAACCCTTGCGCGCCAGCACCTGC
>DASQAX010000112.1:0-14735 GCA_035635535.1 Vicinamibacterales bacterium
GCTCATGCCAGAGCACATCTGCGAGAACGCGCAGGAGCGTCACGAATGGCGTGCGGCGGTTTGGAATTCAGTCGCGATCGCGTCGCAGGGTAATACCGACCGGAAAAGCACGGGCGGACGCTACCCGGCGGTGCCGGCCAGACGAGCAATGAAACAGGATCTCGTGCGCGCGATCGCCGATAAGCGACTCGTCGAGTTCACCTACAAGGCAGGACGCACCCGAATTGTCGAGCCGCATGACTACGGCATCCGGCATGGCGTCGAGTGCTTGCTCGGCTTTGAGATTGGCGGCGAGAGTCAAAGCGGCGCGCCCCAGGGATGGAACAGTTCGACGTCGATCACATCCACCAGTTGCACGTCCCGGAACGTGGCGGTGGCATGGCCTTCGGTTCAGCACGCCCTTGTTGAGGCTGCCGCTCCGGTGCTACTGTGTGCCCGCGCATTCGCCCACAAAAGGGGGATTCATGGGGCTCCGGTTCCATTCGTTCCTCGTCCTCGTGACGCTGGCAGTGATGATCCCGGCCGTCGCCCGCGTCCAGGGCCAGGCATCCGCATCCATCCCGCGCACGGCCGACGGCAAGCCCGATCTGTCGGGAATCTGGCAGGTCATGAACTCGGCCGCGTTCGACATCCAGGATCACGCCGCCCAGAAGGGTGTGCCCGGCGGCCCGGGGGTCGTCGAGGGCAACGACATCCCGTACCAGCCCGCGGCGCTGGCGAAGAAGAAAGAGAACTACGAGAAGCGCGCCACGCTGGACCCCGACACCAAGTGCTACCTGCCGGGCGTGCCGCGCATCACGTACATGCCCTTCCCGTTCCAGATCATCCAGAAGCCGACCGACCTGACGATCCTCTACGAATACGTGCACACGGTGCGGTACATCTTCGCGAATGGCTCGCCGCATCCGGCGGGCCCGATCGACTGGTGGCTCGGCGATTCACGCGGCCGCTGGGAGGGCGACACGCTCGTCGTCGACGTGATCCACTTCAACGATCAGACGTGGTTCGACCGGGCCGGCAATTTCCACAGCGACGCGCTGCACGTGGTGGAGCGCTACACGCTGACCGATCCGGATCACATCACGTACGCCGTCACGATCGAGGATCCGAAGGTGTTCACGCGGCCGTGGAACATGAGCATGATCCTCTACCGTCACAAGGAGCGGAACTTTCAGCTCTACGAGTACGAGTGTTACGGGTTCGACTACGAAAACATCTATCCCTATCCCCAGCAAGGAGCCGCCAGATGAGAACCGGACAACTGATCGTCGCCCTGGGCATCGGCGCGGTGCTATTGTCGACGGCGGCGTCTGTCGGCGCCCAGGGACAGCGAGGCGCGGGTCCCGCCAGGCCGTGGCCGCCGCAGCGGTTGTCCGACGGCCAGCCCGACGTGCAGGGTATCTGGGCCGCCGCCAACGGCGGGTCGGTGTCGCTGACCAATCCGATCAGCGGTGGAGAGGATCTCGATCGGCGGGTGACGGGTGTCGAACCGCGCCGCCCGAGTCGAATCATCGATCCTCCCGACGGCCAGGTCCCGTATCAGCCGTGGGCGGCCGCGAAACAGAAGCAGCAGGGATACGACTACGACCACGCGAGCAGGCCGGAGCACATCGACCCGCAGCACCGGTGCCTGCTCTCCGGCATCCCGAGGCTGTACACCATCGTTCCGGCGTTCAAGATCATCCAGGCCCCGGGCCAGGTCATCTTCGTGTGGGACGAGTACCACGCGTATCGAGTCATTCCTCTTGACGGCCGCCCGCACGTCGCGCCGAGCGTCAAGCTATGGATGGGCGACGGCCGCGGCCACTGGGAAGGCAACACGCTGGTCGTCGATACGACGAACGTCAGGGGCGCCCGCCTCACCTACATCGGCGATTTTCACAGCGAGAACGCGCATGTTACGGAGCGGTTCACGTTCATCGACGCCGACACCATGAACTACGAGGCCACGGTCGACGATCCGACCGTCTTCACGCGTCCATGGACGCTGCGCGTCGTCGAGAAGCGGAGGCCGGATCAAGAGGTGTGGGAATCGGCATGCTGGGAAGGAAACGTGAACCCGGACACGTTCCTGGACAAGGCGAAATAGCCGATTCGCGAGCGCGCCGTCGGAATCGTCAAGTAAGCCAATTGACCAAGACCGGTTCGACGGTTTTGGTGGCTCGCTGTGCCGGCATGACACACGAAGCCCAGCCGAGCTGATCCATCCGTAGTCGTAAACCTTTATTTCGCAATGGGCTGGAGACATTGGTGACTCTGGTCACGGCCTTGCCTTTCCACCGTGCGGAAATGTATCAAGCCGCAGAGGACCGCGGAGCTATGCCGCCGTCCTTCGTTCTCGAGTTCGCCGCCCTCCTGGCGTTCGGTCCTGTCGCAGCCCTGCTTGTGACCGTGCTGGGAGCCTTTATCAAGCGGCGCGCTGCCAATGGTGCGGCCGTCATCGCCGCGACCGCCGCGGCGTCGTACGCCCATCACGCGCTCGGAGGCACGACCGGCGCCTTCGTCTGGCCGTTCCAGGGCGCGCCGATCGCCGCCGCGGTCGTCGTGTATGCCTTCGTCAAGGTGCTGGCGATGCAGGTCGTCACGCCGCTGGTAACCAGGAAACCGGTGAATCGCGCCTGGCCGAAAGTGCTGCTTCGCGAATGCCCGACGTATGTCGTCGGCGCGGGCGTTGCGGTCGGGGTCGTCGAGCTGATGGTTCATCGCAACTGGCAGGTGCTGCCGATCGCCCTCGTCCCCCTGTTTTTCGCATTCCGCGCGTACGCCGACTACATGCGCCGTCTCGAGAGCGAGGAGCGCCGTCTCGAGGTCATCGACGCGTTCGAGCACGGCATGGCCGTCGTCGATCGGAACGGCCGAGTGACCGTGTGGTCCCACGAGCTCGAACGGCTCGTCGGCTGCCAGCGCGATCGGGTGCTGGGCCGTCCGCTTGCCTCCGCGGTCGCGGCGCTGCACGACACGGCGCTTCCGCGCGACATCGCCGAGACGCTGCAAGACCGCCGTCCCCGCACGTCACGCGTGGCGCTGCGGTCAGACGGCGTCGCGCGAACGCTGGAGGTGAAGCTCCTGCCGGTTGCCGGCGGCGTCACGCTGCTCTGGCACGACATCTCCGAACGCACGCAGGCGGAGCTGGCGCTCAAGCACGACGCCGACCGGCTGACGCTCGCCGCACGCGGCGCAAAAGACGGCCTGTGGGAATGGGATCTCCGGACGCAGGAGCTCTACGTCTCCGATCGTTGGAAGACGATGCTGGGCCTGCCGGCGTCGGCGGAGATCAAACGCGTCACGGAATGGTTCGATCGCGTCCACCCGGACGACGTCGCGCCGATGAAAGACGCCATCAAGACGCACGTCGCGGGCGAAACGGAGCACCTCGAGCACGAGCACCGGATTCGGCACGAGGACGGCACCTACCGCTGGATTCTGTGCCGCGGAATGGCCGTCGGCAACGGCCGGCTCCGCCTGCGGATTGCGGGGTCGGTCACGGACGTCACCGATCACCTCGTCGACCGCGAGCGTCTGCGCACCGTCGGCTTCCGCGACCCGCTGACGGGGCTGCGCAACCGCACCGACTTCCTCGAAGTCCTCGGCCACCGGCTCGACGAGTACAAGCGGCGGAACACGGGCGAGCGCTTCGCGGTTCTCTTCCTGGATCTCGATCGCTTCAAGGTGATCAACGACAGTCTTGGTCATCTCGTCGGCGACGAGCTGCTGATCGCCGTCTCGCGGCGCCTCGAGTCGTGCCTGCGCGAGCACGATTCCCTCGGACGGCTTGGCGGCGACGAGTTCGCGATCCTGCTGACGACGGTCGGCGACGAGTCGCAGGCCAACGCGATCGCGCTGCGGATTCAGGACGCCCTCCGCGAGCCGCTCTCGGTCGGCGGCCGCGACGTCTTCACGTCCGCGAGCATCGGGATTGCGTTCGGTCATCGGGATTACACGCGGCCGCACGAGATCATGCGCGACGCCGACACCGCGATGTATCACGCGAAGGCGAACGGCAAGGCGCGCCACGAGCTGTTCGACGCCGACATGCACGCGCGGGCCCGCGACCGGCACGATCTCGAGAACGACCTGCGGCACGCGATCAACAACAACGACTTCGAGGTGCATTACCAGCCGATCGTGTTCCTCGCCACGGGGATGTGCGTCGGCTTCGAGTCGCTCGTGCGGTGGACCCGCAACGGAAAGCCGGTGTCGCCGGCGGAGTTCATCCCGATCGCCGAAGAGCTCGGCGTGATCGACGAGCTGGGCGCGTGGGTCCTGCAGCAGGCGTGTCACACGTTCGCAGACTGGCAGCGGCGGTTCCCGTCCGCCGGGCTCAACTGCATCACCGTCAACGCGTCCGGCCGTCAGCTGACGCAGCAGAACTTTCCGGGCCTGGTTCATGAGGCCGTGAGCAAGTCTGGCCTGAGTCCGTCGGACCTCCGCATCGAGGTGACGGAAACCGCGCTGATGGACAGCCCTCAAATCGCCGCCATGGTGCTCAGCGAGCTGCGCGATTACGGCGTGAAGATCTATCTCGACGACTTCGGCACCGGGTGCTCGTCGCTCAGCCACCTGCACCGGCTGCCGGTCGACGCGCTGAAGATCGATCGCTCGTTCGTGATGAGCCTATTGCTTCCGGACCGGCCGGCGATTGTCGAGAGCATCCTGGCGCTTGCGCGGACGCTTCGCACCAGCGTGGTCGCCGAAGGCATCGAGACCGAGGTGCAGGCACGCGAGCTGGCTCGGCTCGGCTGCACCCACGCGCAGGGGTACCTGTTCTCCCGGCCGCTGTCGCCGAAGGCGGCGGAGCAGCTCATCATCGCCAACGAGCCGCTTGGCCCGAAGCGGCTGCCACCGGCCGACGCCGGCGAGGCCGGCGACCGCTGGTCGGACCTGCTGGTCGCCGCCGTGCCGGCGGCACGAACCCGCGACGCCCGCGCGGGCGGTTCCGTCAGCTGAAACTCAGGCGAGCATGCCTCGCCGATCGATGCTGAACGACCGTGGTGAGTCCTCGACGGTGAAGTTGATCGTGTGCATCGTTCCCTTCAGCTTGTGGAAGTGGATGTACATCACTTCCGCGCCGGTCGGACGGAACGTCCGGCCATCGCGCCACCAGAGCCGGTCGCCCGGCTCGTCGCTCAGCGACTTCTGATACGAGGAGCTGGGCACCCACTCTTCCCGCCAGAATATCCGCGGCGCCGACCGCGGCGAGTGAGAGAGCTCGCTTTGAAGGGACCTCGTGAGCTCGGTCTCATCGAGGTGCTCGTAATTCAACGTCGCCATCCGGGCGGAAATATCGGGAATCAGCTCGAACGTCCGATTGATGCGCGGAGTGTTGCGGTAGAGCGTGAAATGGCCGGACAGCCGTTTCCGGCGCGACGAGAGGATGTCGTATTCCGACAGCAGTTCGTCGGTCATGAACCGGCGAATCTGGCCCCAGATGATATCGAGGTCCGACGGCGACCAGAAATCGTACCGCTCGAGATCCTCCGCGAAGAGCGCGCCGTAGGCGATCTTCAGGTCCGCCAGCTTCCGGCCGCGAATGTCTGTCTTCGCCTGGAAGATGTCCGACGCACGCGCGTTCATCTCGGCGAGCGTCATCGGCTTGAACGCGACGTTCTGCGTGCGGCCCGCATCGAAATCGACGTCGGTGTACACGATCCACTGCACGTCGGGGTTGTGCCGGCAGGAGAGCAGAAACGCCGGCATCCAGAACGGCGCGCGCCCGAAGAACGTGACGACGATGGCGATGCTGGGGCTAATAGCGCGCCGCCCGATCGGTTTTCGCGTTCGCCCACATCGCCGCCTTGTCGGGAGGCATGAGCTGCAGCAGACGGTTGATCTCTTTTACGGTCGGCCCCAGGCGGAACTGGTAGATGTAGCGTTCCAGGTCGGGTGAGACGTCCTTCGGGATCGACGCGCCGTGCGCGCCTTCCGAGTTCAGGAACACCAGCAGCGAGTTCGCCCGGAACGGGACGTCCTTGACGAGCTCGCACCGCGGCTGCTCGACGTAGTACACGCGGCTGCTCGGCGCCGCGTGGTCGTCGCGCACGCGGTACAACTGGGTGCCGTGGGCTTCGCTGTCGTCCTCGCGCGCGAGATAGGCGATGCCGGTGATGAAGCCCCAGCGCGGGTCACGGTGCGGCAGGAGGTTGTAGCCGGGGCGCCGGAGCATGATGCGCCCGTCGGAGGGATGCAGCTTCAGATCGACGTCGTCACAGAGCGACGGGCAGAAGGAGCCGACGTAGTCCCGCACCACGCCCGCGAACTTCCCGTTCAGCGCGTCGTAGAGCATGTCGCCGACGATGCGGTTCGCGACGAACGCCCAGACGAGCCTCGAGTACGCGGGCGCGACGGCCGAGGGAACCGACCAGTGTTCGTCGCGGTTGTTGGCGAAGAAGACGGCCGGCGGCATGGCGTCGATGACGCGCCCGTAGGTGCTGTCCGGAAGCCATCCGTTGACGACGATGTGCGGAAACGGGTCGAGCTCGAGCGGTGCCGCGTCGATGGCGGCGGTGACATGACGGCGGACGGTGTCGGCGTCGAGCATCGAGTCCAGGCGCTCGATCTCGAACCGCTTCTCCCAGTCGACACGCTGGATCGTCATCAGCTGGTCGGTCTGAATCCGCAGCGCCTGGACCGCCGTCGTCAGCTCGCGCGTGGCATCCACCAGCGAATTGACGCGCGACAACGAGCGAAGCAGCGTCCGGGGGCGCAGGAGATCGGCAGCGGCGGTGAATCGCTCGAGCGTGTGGCCCATCGGATTTCTACCTTACCACGCGTCCTCGTCGTATATGTTGATGCAGGCGTCCATGACACGACCCGCACGGTATCTCCTCGGCACGATCGTCGTCGGCATCCTGGTCCTCGTGCTGTGCGGGCTCGCCCTGCGGCGGCCGGTGAACGAGAATCCCTTCGATCAGCCGGCCGCGGCACCGTCGAACCCGTAAGGCCGCCGGCTCGCGGGAAGCAGCGCTTCACCGGGCTGGTAACCTAGAAGGGTATGTGCCGAAACATTCGAACCTTGTTCAACTTCGACCCGCCGGCGACGGACGAGGAAATCCGTGCGGCGTCGATTCAGTTCGTCAGGAAGCTGTCGGGATTCACGAAGCCGTCGAAGGCGAACGAGGCCGCGTTCGATGAGGCCATCGACGAGGTCGCGGCGGTGGCGCGTCGGCTGATCGACTCGCTGGTGACGACGGCGGAGCCGCGCGATCGCGAGGAGTGGGCCGCGCGCGCGAAGCAGCGCGCCGCCGAGCGGTTCGCCCGCTAGACGCGGGCGGTCAGTGGACGACGCTCGAACGCCAGGCGAGCGTGTCCTGCTGCCGCCTCCGCCAGTCCTCCGCCAGGATTGACCACAACACCTGATCGAGGTAGTCGCCATCCCTGAAGAAGGCGTGGCGCAAGAGCCCTTCGCGCTCCGCGCCGAGCTTCCGCAGCGCGCCGTTCCCGCGCGCGTTGCAGACCGCCGCGCGCGCTTCGAGGCGGTGCGTGTGAAGGACTTCGAACGCGAAATCGAGCACGAGCTCGGCAGCCTCCGTAAAAATTCCCTTGCCCCAGAACTCGGACCCGATCGCGAATCCCCAGTCGGCGGTTCCGAAGCCGGGACCGAGGGCGCGCAGGTGAACGAGGCCAATCGGCGTATCGGCGCCGCGCGGTACGACTGCGAAACAGACGTAGAGGCCGGCCGCCCGCTGACGCTGCGACCAGGCGATGTAGCGCTCGAAGGCCTCCACGGAGGTGGGCGGCGGCGAGATGAACCGCGAGACCTCCTCGGTCGACAGCAGCGAGAAGAGCGACGGGGCGTCGCCCGCTTGCGGTTCCCGCAAGGTGATGCGCCGTCCCTCCAGTTCGGGCAGCGCCACTCTCCAGTCGTTCATCGTCTCATCGGTCGAACGCATTGGCCTTCACCATCATCGGCTGTTCGCGACGAGTGTCGGACTAGAAACCCCGCTGCAACCCCTGACCCGACACCGCGTAATCGCCCCAGAGGATGTTGTCGCCCCAGAGGATGTTGCTGCTCGACACCTCACCCCACAGGATGTTACTGGCGTCGAGGTCGGCCCACAGGATGTTCCTCTCACCCCACAGGATGTTGCTGCCTTTCATCATCCCGACCAGGCCGTCTCCCCAGACGATGTTCTCGCCCCAGAGGATGGTCGACCCCCAGACGACGTGCTCGCCCCAGAGGATGTTCTCACCCCAGAGGACGTTTTCACCCCACAGGATGTTTTCACCCCACAGGATGTTCTGGCCCCACGCGTGCGCGTTCCAGTAGACCGAGTCGCCCCACAACAGCGTCTCGCCCCAGAGGATGTTCGAGGCCCACGTGTAGGTCGTCCCGCCGATCGAGGTGTAGGTGTTGAGAGGTGCGCCAAGCCACCACCGATGCGGAGGTCTGGACGTGTCTATCGCGCGGGCGAGCGCGACGGCGCCCGCCGCGTTGATCTCGCCGGTCCCCTGGCTCAACGCATCGGCGCCGGCCAGCGGGATCGCGCTGAACTCGACGATCGCCTTCATCAGGTTCGGCGTCATCGCCTTCTGCTTGTGGAAGCCGTTCTGCTCGTGCGCCTGCAGCACCAGCGCGATGACGCCCGTGGAGACGGCCGCGCTCATGCTGGTCCCGTTGAGCATCAGCAGGCGGTCGCCAGTGCTCGCGTGTCCCGAGGCGAGCGCGGTGTTGTAGAGCGTCGAGCCGATCGCGGCGTCCGACGCGAGCCGGTGGCCGGGCGCGACGAGGTCCGGCTTCGCGAGTCCTTGGTACCAGGTCGGGCCACGCGAGCTGTACGGAGCGACGCCGTCGTCATCGCGCGTCACCGTGTCTTGCGTCATTGCCGCGCCGACGGTGATGGCGGATTGCGCGTTGCCGGGTGAGGTGATGCCCGCGTAGCCGACGGTGCCGTCCGCCTTCAGCCCGAAGTTGCCCGCCGAGACGACGACGTAGATGCCCGCGCGGGTCGCTCTCTCGACGGCCCGCACCAGCGGGTCGTTCTCGGGCGGCGCGAAAATCGGATGCCCGAGCGACAGGTTGATGATCTGAACGTTCAGCTTCGCCCGGTTCGCCACGACGAACTCGATCGCCTTGATGACGTCGCTGGTCTTGCCGACGCCTTGTCTGTCGAGCACTTTCAACGCCAGGAAGTGAATGTCTGGCGCGACGCCCTGGTACTCGTAGTTCGACAGCTTGCCGCTGCTGCCGATGAGACCCGCGATGTGCGTGCCATGGCCGTAATCGTCGTAGGGCAGCGTGGCGATGCCGCCCCTCGTGAAATCCCAGAAGCCGTCGATGCGGCCGATGAAGTCGGCATTCGGCTGGATCCCTGAGTCAATGATCGCCGCCGTGATGCCGGCGGCGCCCGTGGGAAACGACGGGTCGAGCGACGCCTGGTGCGGCAGCCCCAGCGTGTCGCGGAGCGTGTTCCTCGCGGTGGGCGGCATCAGCGCGGCAAAGCCCTCGAGCACCGCTCCGGTCGTCTCGGACGTGGTGCCGACGGCGTGAACGGGCGCGTCGATCGAAACCGCCGTCACGCAGGAGCTTTGTGCGAGGATCGGCACGTCGGCGCTATGAAGCCGCGCCGACAGCGCGTCGATCACGTCATGCTCCGAGCGGAGCACGTCGCCGTGCTGCTCGATCGCGCGCCTGATGGCGGCGCGGCACCCGGGATTGACGGAGATGATGACGGACTGGGTCGGGGCACCGGTCGCCAACGCCTCGCGAAGCGCGCGATCGACTTTGTCCCCGGCATCGGCGGGCAGAGCCGGCGCCAGGAGCAGGCCCGCGACAATCGCGAGTACGTGACGGAAGGGGGGAGTCACGGTGCCAGGCTCAGCAATTCACCGGCCACGATCCGCCGTTGGGAGTTAAACCGTTGGTCTGCATGCGAGTTAACCGTGACGCGCACGAAATCGTCACCCCACAGAACCGTGTATCGGTGTTTCAGGCTGGAACGTCAGGGTGTGGGCGTCGCGACGCATATTGCAGAATTGCCAGTGAAATCACGGAAAACGTCTATGTTCCGAAACGGGCAGGGGGGTGTCGCCGGATGGCACAGGAACGATGGCCGCGCATTGTTCCGGATTTCCCATATCGTCAAAACCGCGTGTCCCAGAGAGGCACAGTGGCGATCCAAACTGGAACACCCCACGGGATTGCATTTTTCGTTCGGAAATTACGAAGGAACGGGACGGTCGCCAATCTCTGCTGTTCCATTCTGGCCCGGCATGGCAGCAACTAGGGTTATCACCCAACCGGCTTGACCGGCGCTAAATCAAAGATCTGCAAACCAGTTATGGGCCTCACAGCTCA
Source organism: Vicinamibacterales bacterium (assembly GCA_035635535.1). GTDB lineage: Bacteria > Acidobacteriota > Vicinamibacteria > Vicinamibacterales > UBA2999 > Gp6-AA40. The sequence continues at coordinate 10,295 of DASQAX010000112.1, forward strand.
TCTGGCCGGATTCTTGCGCACGGATGGGCTGACATGACCCGGCTCCTCCGTCCCCTCGTCGTCCTCGCGATCGCCGTTTGTGCGTGCGCCTCGCCAGCCTTTGCCCAGGGCAACAGCCACAAGATCGACCAGGCCGTCCGCGATGCTCTGACTTCGAATCCGAATGGCAGCCAGCGCGTGATCCTGACTGCGCGTCCGGGCTACCGCGCCGCGCTGAAGCAGACGCTGAAGTCCCGCGGCGCCACCATTCTCAGCGAGAACGCCGCGCTGAACGTGCTGACCGCGCAGGTCGCCGGCGGCGACATTGTGCGCTTCGTCGACGACATGACGGTCGCGGATGTCTCGACGGACTCGCTCGTCCAGACGAACGCGAAGCCGGACGCGGGCGGCGCCACGACCGCTGCACTCGTGTCGGCGGTACGCGAAACCCTTGGACTGTCGTCGAGCCAGTACACCGGCAACGGCATCGGCGTCGCCATCATCGACTCGGGCGTCAAGTCGGTCTCCGACTTCCAGGGCCGCATGGTCGGCTTCTACGATTTCCTGAACGGCGCGAGCAACTACGCGGTCAACAGTGACGCGTACGGCCACGGCACCCACGTCGCCGGCCTGGTCGCCGGCACGGGCGCGAGCTCGAACGGTCTCTACAAGGGCGTCGCGCCGGGCGTCCGGTTGATCGGGATGCGCGTGCTCGACGAGAACGGGCAGGGCCGTACGAGCGACGTGATCAACGCGATCACCTTCGCGATTGCCAACAAGCAGCTGCTCGGCATCGACATCATCAACCTGTCGCTGGGCCATCCGATTTACGAACCGGCCGCAAGCGATCCGCTCGTCCAGGCGGTCGAACGGGCGACGCGCGCCGGCATCATCGTGGTCGCGGCCGCAGGCAACGTCGGCATGAACCCGGGGACCGGGGAGACGGGATACGCCGGCATCACGTCGCCCGGCAACGCGCGGTCCGCCATCACCGTTGGAGCCATCAACACCAACGGCACCGCCACGCGCAGAGACGACGTGGTCGCGCCGTACAGCTCGCGGGGGCCGACGTGGTTCGACGGTCAGCCAAAGCCCGACATCGTCGCGCCCGGCCATCGGCTCGGCTCCGACACGTACTCGGGCACGACGATCTACAAGAACTATCCGAACCTGAGAATCAATTCGAATTACCTGATGCTCAGCGGCACGAGCATGTCGACCGGTGTCGTCAGCGGCATCGTCGCGCTGATGCTCGAGGCGAACCGCACGGCGAACGGCTACCCGGTGCGGCCGTCGCTGACGCCGAATGCGGTGAAGGCGATCCTCCAGTTCACGGCGTTCCGGATGCACGACGCGGCCGGCGTCGACTACGACCGGCTGACGCAGGGCGCGGGCGCGGTGAACGCCGCGGGCGCCATCGATCTGGCGCGCGCGATCAACACCGCCGCGCCGGTCGGCTCGCAGTGGCTGATGACGGGTGTGACGCCGTGGACGACCATCGCGGGCGAGACGATCGGCTGGTCGCAGAACATCATGTGGGGCGAGAACATCCTCTGGGGCGACTCGGTGTACACGAACCAGGGCTCGTGGGGCCTCAACATCCTGTGGGGCGAGAACATCCTCTGGGGCGAGAACATTCTGTGGGGTGAGAACATCCTGTGGGGCGAGAATATCCTCTGGGGTGAGAACATCATCTGGGGCGAAAACCTCGTCACCATCAACGGCACGAACATCCTCTGGGGTGAACTGTCGGCCGCCAACATTCTCTGGGGCGAAAGCCTCGTGTGGTCTACTTCAATCTTCTGAGATTGGAACGTCACATGCGCGATGTATTCTTCGGCGGGAAAGTCAATCGGACGTTACGGCGTTCCAAGGCCATCTGGGGTGCGAGGAGCGCCTGACCTCAACCCACTGAATGATCGTCATACTTCTCTGTGGCGTGGTGGCGGCGTCGGTCGCCTTCACGGGATGGCTCGCGTACCAGCTGCTCGCCCAGAACGGCCGGATTCTCGAGCGGCTCGAGGCGCTCGAGGACCTGGTCCAGTCCGGCCGCCGGGCGGACGCCGGCGCTGCCGCGGCCGCTGACGAGGGCCGGAAGGAATCGCTGAAGAAAAGCCAGTTGTTGCGGGACGGCCTGCCGGCAGGCGCCGCGGCTCCCGAGTTCCGGTTACCGCGCGTCGGCGGCGGGGAGTTGTCGCTGTCGCAGTACCGCGGCCGCAAGGTTCTCCTCCTGTTTTCCGATCCGAAATGCGGGCCATGCAACGCCCTTCTGCCGGACGTGCAGCGACGCTACGCGGCCGGCAGCGAGGTCGACGTCGTCATGGTCAGCCGGGGCGACCACGCCGCGAACGCGAGCAAGATCGCGGAGCTGCGCGTGACGTTCCCCGTCGTTCTGCAGCGGCAATGGGAAATCTCCAAGCTGTACGGCATGTTCGCGACGCCCATTGCATTTCTCGTCGACGAACAGGGCACGATCGCGGCGCCGGTAGCGGCCGGCGCGCAGCGGATCCTCGCGCTCATACCGGAAAGGAGTACGCTTGGAGACTGGTTCAAGCCGCGGCCACGAACGGCGCAGGCATAGAGGAGGTAGGAGGTAGCGATGGAACATCGTCTTGATACCCTAGCCAAGACGCTGTCCGGAACGCTCTCGCGCCGGGAGTCAATCCGGCGTCTGGGCATCGGGTTGGGAGCCGCCGTACTGGTGTCTCTCGGCCTTCGTGCGGAAGCCGCAGCAGGCGACAGTTGCGGCAAGTTGTGTGCGGAATGCTGTGTGAAGAACCTCGGCCTGCGCGGCCGGGAGCTCGCCGAGTGCATCCAGGCCTGCCACGACGGCGAAGGTCTCTGCGGACCGATCGTCTGTCCGGGCGGGAAGTAGATTCCGCATTCGGTCATCATCATCGGCCGGGCGTTCAGACGCCCGGCCGTTTTTTCGTACGCGCGCCGGCATTGACAATAGGTGTGATAACACGTATTCTGGTGAGGTGGCCTCGGCCCTCCAGACCGAACTGAAGCAGCGCAAGCCCTTCAAGAGCCTCAAGGAAGAGGCGCACCTGAGCATCCAGCGGACGGCGGCGCTGCTCGAGCACGCCTTCGAGAGCGCGCTCAAGCCGCATCGGATTACCGCGACCCAGTACAACGTCCTGCGCATCCTCCGTGGCTCGGAGCCCGATGGCCTCTGCCGCAACGAGATTGGCGCGCGGCTGGTCCGGCAAGTGCCGGATGTCACGCGCCTCCTCGACAGGCTGGAGGAGGCGAAGCTGATCGCCAGGACGCGCGGCGGGGAAGACCGCCGGTTCGTGCTCACCCGCATCACGCGGGCCGGCTTGAAGCTGCTGGCCCAGGTCGAGCAGCGGATCGACGACATTCACGACGAGCAACTGGGACACCTGGACGAACCGCAGCTCCGGAAGCTCATCTCGCTGCTGGAGGTGGTCCGTGCGCGGCCGTGAGGGGAATAATTCGCGCCCAATACGTGTTATCACATCCAGTGTCATGACAAACGAACTGCTGGATATTGGTATTCAGCCGGCAGGCTATCGGCTGCCGGACGACGCCAGGGTTGGCCGGGTGCGGCTCCAGGTGAGCGACCTCGACACGTCGGTTGCGTATTACACGCGCGTGCTGGGCTTCCGCGTGGCGGCGCAGCAGGGAAGGGTCGCGGAGCTCGGGCCCCAGGATGGCCCGGTGCTCGTCGAGCTGCATGAACGGCCAGGCGCCCGTCCCGTTCCGCGGCGGGGCCTGCTCGGTCTCTACCACTTCGCCATCCTGCTGCCGGACCGCGCGGCGCTCGGACGATTCGTCGCCCACCTGGGCGAGGTCGGCGCCTACGCCGGCTCGGCCGACCACCTCGTGAGCGAAGCGCTCTACCTCTCGGATCCGGACGGACTGGGCATCGAGGTGTACGCCGACCGTCCGCGCGGGCAGTGGACGCGTCACGGGCGCGAAATCGCGATGACGACCGCGCCACTCGACCTGCGCGCGCTCGTCCGGGCATCCGGCGGCGAGCCGTGGGCCGGGATGCCGTCCGGCACGACCATCGGCCACGTGCATTTCCACGTGGGCGCGCTCGACGAGGCTGAGGCGTTCTACTACTCCGCGCTCGGCTTCGACAAAGTCGTGTGGAGCTATCCGGGCGCGCTGTTCTTTTCCGCCGGCGGCTATCACCACCACGTCGGCACCAACACGTGGGCGGCCGGAGCGCCGGCCGCTGGCGCGGATGACGCGCGGCTTCTCGAGTGGGAGCTCCGCCTTCCGCACGCGAAAGACATGGCCGCGGCCGCTGCGAGCGCGGCGCGCGCCGGCTACGGCGTTCGCATCGACGACGCCGATCGATTGATCACCGACCCGTGGGGAACGACCGTCCGACTGACGCAAAGGAGCAACCCGTGACCACTGCCACTTCCACGAAGACGACGATCTACAGCATTGATAAGGCCCATTCGGAGGCGACTTTCCAGGTGCG
>DASQAX010000113.1:0-20393 GCA_035635535.1 Vicinamibacterales bacterium
GCAGTTTGACCGTTTTCTTCAACAGTTCCGGTAATGTCATAAGTCCTTTATCTAATCGCTGGTGCCCGCTGCCGGCTGCCCGCTGCCTACTTGACCGTTTCGCGAACGACCTCGTCGATCGTCGTAACGCCATCCTTCACCTTGCGCAGCCCGCTGCCGCGCAGCGTGATCATCCCTTCGTCAACGGCCTTGCGCCGCAGTTCGAGCGCCGACGCGCCGACGAGAATCAGCTCGCGCAGATCCTCGGTGACGTCCATCACTTCGTACAAGCCGACGCGCCCCTTGTAGCCGGTGTTGTTGCACTTCTCACACCCTTTGCCCTTGTTGGGGACCACTGTCTTGGCATCCTCGGCGGTGAAACCGGCCTGCATCAGGGCCGGCGGCGGCGTCGGGTGCGGTTCCGAGCAGTTCTTGCAAATGCGGCGCACCAGGCGCTGGGCGCACACGAGGTTGAGCGAGCTCGCCACGAGGAACGGCTCGATGCCCATGTTCATCAGACGATTCACGGTGCTCGGCGCGTCGTTGGTGTGGAGCGTCGAGAGCACGAGGTGGCCGGTGAGCGCGGCCTTGACCGCGATTTCCGCGGTCTCGAAGTCGCGGATTTCGCCGACGAGGATGATGTTCGGGTCCTGGCGGAGGAAGCTGCGCAGCGCGGCGGCGAAGTTCAGCCCGATGTTCTCGCGCACCTGCACCTGGTTGACGCCGACCAGGTTGAATTCGACCGGGTCCTCGGCGGTCATGATGTTGGTTTCCATCGTGTTGATGCGCGAGATCGACGAGTAGAGCGTGTTCGTCTTGCCGGAACCGGTCGGTCCCGTCACGAGCACCATGCCCCACGGACGCTCGATCGCCGCCTCGAACTTGACCAGCGACTCGGACTCGAACCCGAGCTTGGTCATGTCGAGCATCAGCTTGCTCTTGTCGAGCAGACGCATGACGATCTTTTCGCCGAAGAGCGTCGGCAGGCAGGACACGCGGAAGTCGATCTCCTTCTGCTGCCCGTCGTCCTGGAAGCGGATCTTGATGCGGCCGTCCTGCGGCAGGCGCTTTTCCGCGATGTCCAGCTTCGACATGATCTTGATGCGCGACGTGATCGCGTCGCGGAACTTCATCGGCGGCGCCATGATGTTGTAGAGGATGCCGTCGATGCGGTACCGCACGCGCAGCTCTTTCTCGTACGGCTCGATGTGGATGTCGCTTGCGCCCTTCTGGATGGCGGACATCAGGATGACGTTCACCAGCTTGATGACCGGCGCTTCCTCGCCCTGCTTGGCGAGCATCTCCGCGCTGATCTCCTCGATCTCCTCGAGGATCTCGACGTCGCCGTCGGCGCTCAGGGCCTGCATCTCCTCGAGGCCCTTGGTGACGATCTCCATCGCGCTGGCGCCGGGCTGCTGCTGCTTGGCGCCCGGCGCGGCGGTCCCGGCGGCGGCCGCCGCCGCGGCTTTCCCGTAGTACTTCGTGATGGCGTCGATGACGGCGGTTTCGGAGGCGACGACCGGCTCGACGTTGTAGCCCGTCATGAACTTGATGTCGTCCATGGCGAACACGTTGGTCGGGTCCGTCATCGCGATCGTCAGCGTCGCGCCCGAGCGCGACAGCGGCACGATCTGATACTTCTGCGCGGTGTCGGCGGGCACGAGCTTGACGACCGCCGGATCGATTTCGAACTGGGTGAGCGCGATCGACGGGACGCCGTACTGCTTGCTGAGGAGCGCGGTGATCTCCTCGTCCTTCACGTACCCGAGCTTGATCAGGTTGTAGCCGAGCTTTCCCCCGTTCTGGCGCTGGTAGTTCAGCGCCTCCTGGAGCTGCTCGGGTGTGATGCGCTTCTCCTTGAGGAGGAGCTCACCGATTCGTACCGCCATTCGCTATCCCAGCACCGGTGTCACATACGCGAGCCACGGAGACGCAGAGACACGGAGACCCTCGAATTTCTCCGGTCTCTGTGCCTCTCTGCCTCTGTGGCTTGTCATCAATGAAGATCGCTTCTAAAACGTGACTCTCGTGCCGACGCCCCACCCGCGCTCGGCCTCGGAGCCGCCGCGCACGATCTGGCCTTCGACATACAACCCGTTGCGGGCGGCGATGCTCGCCCCCGCGGTGGTGGCGCGCTCCCGCGCGCCTGCCCTGTTGAACCGCGCGCCGGCGCGGATGCCGATCCGCTTCCGGAACAACCACTGCTCGGCGCCCGCGGCGATCACCCGCCGGTCGCCGCTGCCGGTCGCGTACGTCTTCACGTCCGCGTCGACCGCCAGGATCAACGGTGGACCGCCCGCCTTCTCCGCATCGATCGCGGCGCCCACCCGCGTCTGCCGCGGCAGCTCGAAGGCGTCGCCGCCGAACCGCGGATGCCGGACGTTGCGCATCACCGCGCCAAGACGAACCGGCCCGGCCGCGCCGATGAGTCCCACGTCGAGGTCGAACGCGCTTTCGGCGTCGCCGCCGTCGAGGTCTTCGCCCCGGTCGAGCAGCTCACCTGCGGCGCGACTCCCCTCGTCCGCGCCCGCGCGCAACGTTCCGCGCACGTATTTCAGCGTGGCTCCCGCATGTACGCCCGGCAGAAGGGTCTGAACGACGGTCAGGCCCAGTTGGCTCGCAGAAAACGACCGCACGGATACTTCGGCCCGTGTATCTTCTCGGTTCACGGTTCCCTGCCCTGTAGGCCCGAATTCCCGTATGTCGGTGATTCTTAAGCGGTAATAGCTAAACCCAACAGCTGGTGAAGTTGCCGCAAACCAGGACACGCGGTCGCGGCGGGCCGGAACGGCCGCATCGAGGTCCGTAAACCCCCGGCCGACCGACACGTCCGAAAACGGACCAGTGGCGAGTCCCGCGGGGTTCCACCAGGTGGCGGTGCTGTCGGCGGCCACGGCCACGAAGGCACCGCCCATCCCCTGCGCGCGGTTGCCCACGCTTTCCACGATTTGCGCGGAACAGTCCGCCGCAATCGACAGCAGGAGGGCTGCGAAAAGGAGTCGAGTCATATCGTTATTTTCTGGGAAACTGACATCGTATCAGGAGTCCGAATTGAACACGCTTTTCGCGCGGATGTACGGGGTGGTCCGCCACCCGCGCCCCACGTTTGCCGCCATCGTGCGGACGCCGTCATGGGCGCCCGTCCTCGTCGTGACGACGGCGATCACATTTCTGTGTTCCGCCGGCTTCCTCCGAACAGACGTCGGACGGCAGGCGCTGGTCGACCAGTGGGAGCGCACCGCGACCGCCTTCGGCCAGACCGTGGATGACGCGGGGTACGCGCGCATGGAGGAGACGGCGGCCAGCGGCGGCGTCGGCCTGCTGTATGCGGCCGCGACGGCGCTGGGGTACGGACCGGTGCTAGTCTTCGCGGTGTCGGCGCTGTTGTTCCTCGCCCTGAAGCCTCGCCACGCCCACGCACAGGTGCTCGCGGTCGTCGCCTATGCGGGTGTCATCCTTGCGCTCCGGCAGGTGATCGCCACGCCTTTCGACTACGTCCGCGAATCGATCGCCAGCCCGACGACGCTCGTCCAGTTCTTCTCGATGTTCGACGAAGCCTCGCCCGTCGCGCGCTTCCTCGGCGTCATCGATCTGTTCGTGGTGTGGTGGATCGTCGTGCTCGCGATCGGCGCGTCGGCGCTCTACGGGCGATCGGCGCGCGGCCTCGCGCTCGCGTTTGCCGGCGCGTACGTCGTGCTCGCGCTGGCGGCCGCGCTCGTCATGGCGGTCTCGGGAGGCGCGGCGTGAAGGGGCGGACGTGGCTGATCCTCGTCGCCGTGGTGGTCATCCTGGCGGCGGCGGGCGTCGGCGCCCGGATCTATCGCAACGCGAACAGCCTGCCGGCCGTGACCGTCGAGCCGATTCGCACGCGCGACCTCGACGCCATCGTGTCCGCCTCCGGAAAGATTCAGCCGAAGCGCCAGGTCAACGTGTCGGCGCAGACCATGGGGCGCGTGACGCGCCTCGCGGTGCAGGAGGGCCAGCGCGTCAAGGCGGGCCAGTTCCTCCTCGAGATCGATCCGAAAGCGCTCGCGGGTCAGCTCGATCGCGGCGAGGCGAGCGTCGCCGCGGCGCGGTCGTCGCTGCAGCAGGCCACGACCGCGATCGATCAGGCGCGCGCCACACTCGAACTCGCGCAGCAGACGCTGAAGCGTCAGCAGGAACTGTCGAAGGACGGCCTCACGACGCGCGAGGCGCTCGAGCGGGCGCAGAACGACGTGACCGTGCGCGAGGCGGAGCTGAAGACGCGCCAGCAGGAAGTGCAGACGCGCGAGCAGCAGATCAAGCAGGAACAGGCGGCGCTCTCGACCACGCGCTACAACCTGAGCCAGGTCATCATCAACTCCCCGATGGACGGCATCGTCACGCGCCGCAACATCGAGGAAGGCGAGAACGTGGTCGTCGGGACGATGAACAACGCCGGCACCGTGCTGCTGACCGTGGCGGACATGTCGGCGATCCAGGCCGAGATCGAGGTCGATGAAACCGATATTCCGAACGTCGCCATCGGCCAGGCGGCGGTCGTGACGATCGACGCCGTCCCCGACAGGATGTTCAAGGGGCGGGTCACCGACATCGGCAACAGCCCGATCCAGGCGGCGCCCTCGCCGGCGACCACGGGTCAGCGACAGGCGACGAACTTCAAGGTGGTCGTCACCATCGACGACCTGGTGCCCGATGTGCGTCCGGGCTTCACGTGCACGGCGGAAATCACCACGGCGTCGCGCACGAGCGCGATCGCGGTTCCGATTCAGGCGCTGACCGTCCGCGAGATGCTGTTCGACGAGAACGGGACGCTCGTCCACGAGCCGCCGCCGCCGGTGCAGCGGCGCTTCTTCGGCGCCGCGCCGGCAGCGCCGCCGCCCCCGCCGGCCGATCCCGCGCCGGGCCAGACGCGCAAGGAAACGGAAGGGGTGTTCGTCTTCCGCGACGGGAAAGTCATCTTCGCCCCGGTGAAGTCCGGCATCGCCGGCGAGCGATACTTCGAGGTGCTCTCGGGCCTGAAGGCCGGCGACCAGGTCGTAACCGGGCCGTTCGATTCGGTACGGCAGATCTCCGACGGATCGGCAGTCAAGCAGAATCTCCCGCGGTGATGCGGGACAAGGGCACGAAGATTGGGAGCCACAAAGGGCACGACGAGCACGAAGATTAAGGTCACGAAGAGCGGTCGCCGCGTCGGCCTGCGAAGCAGGCCGACCGCAGGTGAGGTGCGCCACCCGGAACAAGCCGGATGGATCGTGGTGCGGTTTGTTCCCGTGTGGCGTACCTCACCTGTGGCCGCCTTCGGCGGCCCCGGCGACCGCTTGGTGATCTTTCCTTCGTGCTCTTTGTGTCCTTCGTGGCTAGCCTCTTCGTGATCTTCGTGGCGTGACGTCCGATGCAGCCGCTTGAGTCGATCCGCCTGGCGCTCGCCACCATCTGGGGCAACAAGCTCCGCTCCGTGATGACCGTGCTCGGCAACATCGTCGCGGTGACGTCGATCGTGACCGTCGTGTCGCTCATCCAGGGGATGAACGCGATGGTGTCGAACGCGATCGTGAGCCAGGTGGGCGCCGACTCGTTCACGATCGAGCGGGTCCCCTTCACGCGAACCGACGACGAGATCGAGCGCGTGCGGGCGAACCCGCTGCTCACGCTGCCCGAGGCGGACGCCATCCGCAGCTTCAGCCCGACCATCCGCTCGGTCATGGCGCAGGCGCAGCAGCGCTCGTCGGTGTCGTATCGCACCCAGGTGCTCGACCAGGTGCCGATCCAGGGCGTGACGTCCGACTACCTGGACTTCGCCAACTTCGACGCCGAACGCGGCCGCATGATGAGCGCCATCGAGGTCGAGCGCAACCGGCCCGTGGCCCTGCTCGGCGTCGAGACGGCGCTGGCGCTCTTCGGCGACGAAAACCCGATCGACAAGACGATCCTCGTCAACGGCGTGCACTTCCGCGTCGTCGGCATCAGCAGGAAGAAGGGCGGCTTCCTCGGCAACTCGCTCGATTCCTTCGCGGTCATCCCGCTCGGCGCGTACGTGAAGCTGTTCGGACCGCGGCCGTCGCTCACGCTGTCGGTCAAGCCCGTGACGCCGGCGCTGCTGTCGACCGCCATGGACGACGCGACGGTGGCGCTTCGCGTCTCGCGGCGCCTCAAGCCGGCGCAGCCCAACAACTTCGGCCTCATCACCTCGGACACCGTGCTCGCCCTCTACCATCAGGCGACGACCGGCATCTTCGCGGTCCTCGTCGGCGTCGTCGCTCTCTCGCTCGTCGTCGGCGGCATCGTCATCATGAACATCATGCTGATGGTCGTCAGCGAGCGGACGCGCGAGATCGGGCTTCGCAAGGCGCTCGGCGCGCGGCGCACCGACATCATGTGGCAGGTGCTCACCGAATCGGTGACGCTCTCGACCTGCGGGGGGCTCGCGGGCATCGCGCTCGGCGCGGCATTCGGCCGGGTCATCGCGGCGGTCACCCCGCTCCCCGCCCGGCTCGAGCCGTGGTCGATTGCGCTCGGCATCGGCATCACGGCCGCCGTGGGGCTGTTCTTCGGCCTGTATCCGGCGTCGCGCGCCGCGCAGCTGGACCCGATCGAGGCGTTGAGGCGTGAGTAGATGAACGCGCGGCTGCTCGGCGAGGTCGTCACGCTCGCGCTCGACACGCTCCGGGCGAACAAGCTGCGCTCGGCGCTGACGGTCCTCGGCGTCGTCATCGGCATCACCGCGATCGTCGGCATGACCTCGCTCATCCGCGGGTTCGACCAGTCGCTGCGCGACAGCATCCGGCAGCTGGGGCCGAACACGATCTTCGTCGCGAAGTTCAGCGGCGTGAGCATCGCGGCCGGACGCGACTTCGCCGACCTGATGCGGCGCCCCAACCTGACCGTGGACGACGCCCGCGCGATCCACCGGCTGGCGCCGGCCGTCCAGACCGTGGACGTCTGGCTCGGCGCGGCCGGCGACGTGCAGGAGCGCGTCTACTACAACGGCAACCGCACGAAGCTGCTGAACGTGATCGGCGCGACCGAGGAATACGCCAACCTCACGTTCGTCAAGATGGTCACCGGCCGGATGTTCACCGGTCCGGAAGTCGAGCACAAACGGAAGGTCGTCGTCCTCGGCGACACGCCGTACCAGGTCCTGTTCGCGCGAAGCGGGCTGGATCCGATCGGCAAGCGGGTGCGCCTCGGCGCCGGCGAGTACACCGTCGTCGGCGTGCTCGACAAGCGGCCGTCGATCGGCAACCTCGGCACCCAGCAGGACGACTTCGTCATCATCCCGCAGTCCACGCACCAAGCGCTGTTCGGGACGCAGGCGCGGCGCGTGTTCCGCGGCCAGCAGGGCAGCGCGATGATCGCGGTGCTCCCCTACGAGACGGCGACGCGCGACGAGGCGTTCGCGCAGGCCGAGGAGATCATGCGCATCCGCCATGGGCTGAAGCTCGACGAGCCGGATGATTTCGACATCGTCACGCAGGACGCCGCGCTGAAGGTATGGGACCAGGTCAGCCAGGCGACGTTCCTCGGCCTCGTGGTCATTTCATCGATCGCGCTGATGGTCGGCGGGATTGGCGTCATGGCGATCATGACGATCTCGGTCACCGAGCGCACCCGCGAGATCGGGGTGCGCAAGGCGCTCGGCGCGCGGCGTCGGGAAATCCTGTTTCAGTTCCTGGCCGAGGCCACCGTGCTCACGCTGGTCGGCGGCCTGCTCGGCATCGCGCTCGGCGCCGGCATCGGGATGACCGTCCACCAGGCGACCGGCTTCCCCATCTCGCTTCCCTGGTGGTCGTTCGCGCTCGGGCTCGGCTTCTCCGCCGCGGTCGGCATCTTCTTCGGGATGGTGCCGGCCGTCCGCGCCTCGCGCCTGGACCCGATCGAAGCATTGAGATACGAGTAGGCGGGTCCGCCTCGCAGGGCTGCCTCTCCGTACGCAGGCCGGGCTCCGCGAGGCTCCCGGGTCCACGCCCAAGCGGACCCGGCGCGTACTCACCTCTCCATCTCTCCCGTCCGAATCCGGTAGCTCTCCGCGACCGGCAGCACGAACACGCGCCCGTCGCCGATCTCGCCCGTCCGCGCCGCCTGCACGATGGCCTTGATCGCTTCGTCCGCGATCGAATCCGCGACGACGACCTCGATTTCCATCTTCGGCAGAAGGCTGACGTTGTACTCCTTGCCCCGGTAGATCGCCGTGTGCCCCTTCTGCTTGCCGTGGCCGCGCACCTCGGTCACCGTCATGCCGGCGATATTGAGCTTGGCGAGCGCGTCCTTGACTTCGTCCACCTTGTTCGGTCGGACGATACTCTTCAGCAGCTTCATACCGTTCCCTCCAATGTGCGTTGTAGATCGGAGGTCAGCGCGCTCTGCTCCGCCTCCGTGAGCTTGGCTCCAGCCCTGGTGATGTGAAACACGTCGATGGCCTTCTCCCCCTCGGTCGCGATCAGCACCAGATCGACGTCGCATCCGTGCTGGGAGATCACGCGGCTGATGCGGTACAGCAGCCCGAGGGCGTTCCCGGTGACGATGTCGAGAATCGTGTAGCGGCCCGATGCCTTGTTGTCGGTGTGGACGACGGGCGGAAAGCGGGTGGCGGTCCGCGGTTGCAGGATCCCCTGTTCGCGCCCGCGCAGCCGCACCGTGACGTCGGCGCGGCCGGACACGACGTCCTGCATCACGCGCAGCAGCTGCGTGTGCGCGTCGCGATTGAGCTCGAGGAACCGCTCGTCGTCGGTGAACTCGAAGGCGTCGAGCACGAGGCCGTTCGGGTTGGTGAACGCGTGGCCGCGCAGGATGTTCATGCCGAACGACGACAGCACGCCGCAGATGTTCGAGAAGAGGAACGGCTTGTCGAGCGTCGCGACCGCGAGGCTCCAGACCGCGCCCTTGCGCTCGAGCGACAGGTGCACTTCGTCCGGCTTGATGTCGCGGGCGAGCCAGATGTGGCGATAGATCGCCTCGCGGGGAAACACGTGCAGGTACCGCTGCGGCAGTCCTTCGAGAAAGCGCGTGATCTCCGGCGCGGTCACGTCGTCGGGACGGTTCGCGAGCAGCTCGCTGAGGCCCGCCTCGTTCCGCTCGATCAGCTCGTCGCCGTAGCGCTGCGTCAGGTGGTTGTACGTATCGACGTACAGCCGCCACAGCAGTTCGGCCTTCCAGGGCGTCAGCGTTTCGGGGCTGACCGCCTCGATGTCCACGAGCGTCATCAGGCAGAGCATCTTCAGCCGCTCCTCGGTGCCGACGAGCGCGGCGAACTGCCGGACGATGTCGGGGTCCTCGGTATCGCGGCGGAAGGCGGCCATCGACATCCGCAGGTGATGGCGGATGAGGAACAGCACCGCGTCGCGCTGCTCGTCGCCGACCTGCAGGCGTTCGAGGACGTGCTCCGCCATCCGCTCGCTTTCGAGCGCGTGGTCGTCATCCCGCCACTTGCCGACGTCGTGAAAGAGCAACGCGACGACAAGAAGTGCCGGTTCCCGCAGGTCGGACAGGATCGATCGGAATCGCATCCGGTCGCCGGACTCGGTGGCGATGAGCCGTTCGAGGTTCCGGATCGTCAGCAGCGTGTGCTCGTCGACCGTGTACTTGTGGTAGAAGTCGCGGACCACCCGCCACGAAATCGCCTGGAACTCGGGGAACACCCGTCCGAGCAGCCCGCAGTCGTGCATCTGCGAGAGCCGCGCGTACAGGCCGGGGCGCGGCGTGAGGAACCGGAGCAGTGAGGCGCGGTCGCCCGCGTCGGCGAAGAAATCGTCCGCGCGATAGCGATCGACGTGCTGCTGGATGCACGAGAGCGCCTCTTCGGACACCTCCGTTCCCGCGTCGAGCGCCGCCTGGAACGCGCCGAGCCACGACGCGGGGTTGCGCGCCGCCTGCACCGGATCGATGAACCGCACGCCGTCGCGCGACGACCCGAGGTTCGCGCCGACGGGCACGGGCGCCGTGCGGCGCGCCCACTCGAGCGAGCGGCTGACGATCCGCGCGTGTCGGAAGTAGTCGCTCATCAGCTTCTCGACACGCTGCCGCGGCTCGGCGCCCGGGTAGCCGAGCATCTCCGAGGTCCGCTCCTGCATCTGGTGGCTGAGCACGTTCTGGTTGCGGCCCGCCTCGAGGTGCAGCGTGGAGCGCACTCGCAGGAGGAAATTCTCGGCGTCGTCGAAGCGTCCGGCGTCGGCGGGCCCGCGGCGCAGCAGCAGCGGATCCGTCAGCAGCGCGATCGTGCGCGTGGCCGTCAGGTCGCGCAGCGCGCCGGGCGCCTCTTTCACGTCGGGCTCGAGCTGATAGAGCGTGCCGTTGAACCGCGCGTGCCGCTCCTCGATGAGCGCGAGCAGCGACCGCAGGATGAACGCGTGCGTCGCGGGCCGGTGAAACAGCGAGCCGAAACGCTCGAACACCGAGCGGGCGCCGGCGACCGGCCGCGCGTCGAGCAGCGCCAGCAGGAACTCGGGGTTGTCGGTCTCGAGCTGGCGGAAATCCTCGATGTCGCGCACCTGGTGGCCGACGACGACGCCGAGGTCCCAGAGCGGGTGCAGGAACCCGCGGACGAAGCGCTCCTCCGCCGGCCCGATGCCGTTGCCGAACAGCAGCAGCAGATCGATGTCGGAGTGGAGACAGAGGTGGCGGCGCCCGTAGCCGCCGAGCGCAATGATCGCCATCGGCCCGTCGTAGGGGCCGGCGTCGGTGACCAGCTGCCGGACGAGCGCGTCGACGCGGTCCGCGTACCGTTCCAGCGCGGCGCGCCCGCCGGCGCCATGCGCGATCGACGCGCGCAACTCCTCCCTGGCGGCGTCGAGAGACGCCTTCAGCGCAGGTTCCCCGGCCGACGCGCGAACGCGCGACGGCTGGGCGCCGGTGGAATCCGGCTGCGTTACCGACATGCGGGGGACATTCCGGGACTCGCCGGCACCATCATATGACGGGGCGTCACCGGCGCAGGCACGAGCCACGGAAGACCTCTCTCCTTTCCTCCGTGGCTCGCGAGGCTAGTAGGTGAAACCGAGGCCGGCGGACCCAATCACCTTGCTCGAGTCGCCGTTGTTGAACGCCTTCGTCGTGTCGCCGAGCTTCTGATATTCGACGCCGGCGTGGAAGTTCCAGGCGCCGTACGACGTCGTGCCGCCCAGCGGCACGGTCAAAATCCCCGCGATGCTGAAGTACCCGAACTTGTGATCGACGAAGTCCGGACGCGCGGCGGTCCCTTCATTCAGCTCGTAGTAGTCGCCAATGCTGAGGCCGACCTTGATCGGGACCGCGACGCTCGCGTTCGCGCCGCTGAAGCCCGGGCTCACGCCCAGCTCGAGGTACTTCCCCGCGTTCGCGCCGCCGTCGGCCTGGTGCCCGTTGTCGGCGTCGAACTCGAACGCCGCGATCGCCCACGGATGGAGCGCCGCCTTGCCGAGCGCCGAGCTGTCGTCGCCGCCGAACTTGAACATCAGCTCCTTGACGTTGTTGAAGCCCGCGTTCGGGCTGGTGTACGCCGTGTACGTGATCCCGAGGCTGCCGCCGGTGAAGCCGAACGCCAGCGTCGTGTAGAAGTCGGATTCGTACCAGACCTTGTTGCAGGCGCAACCGAGCCCCGATGTCGCGCTGCGCAGCCCTGCGTCGCCCGTGTGCAGGCTGTTCCAGGTGCCGAAATTGAGGCTCGTGCTCTTCAACCCGCTGCTGGCCGACTGGAGCGTGATGTCCATTTCGGCCGACGGCTGCACGATGATCCGCGTGTCGTCCTGGCGGATCCCGCGGAACATGTACGCGTTGGTGAGGTCGACGTTCCCGATCAGCGTCAGGTTGCCGGGGTTCGGATCGGCGGCGGCCTGCGCCGCCGCCGGGCCCGGGAGCGTGAGGAAACCGAGCGCCGCGATCAGCAGCGCCGGAAGCGATCGTCGTGCCATGCGTGTGCCTCCCCTGGAGAACGGTGCTCGCCTAGTACGTGAGACCAAACCCTCCAGAAACAATCACTTTTTGCGCGTCACCGTTGTTGAATGCTTTCGTGGTCGTCCCGAGCTGCTGGAACTCGACGCCGGCGTGCACGTTCCACGCGCCGAAGCTCGCCGGGAGCTTGAGCGGCACCGACCCGATGCCGGCGGCGCTGAAGTACCCGAACCGGTTGTCGACGCCATTGAGCTCGTAGTAATTCGCCAGGCTCAATCCGACCTTCACGGGGAACGTGAGGCTCGCCTTCGATCCGCTCCATCCGGGACCGACGCCGAGCTCGAGATAGCGGCCGGCCTTCAGCCCGCCGTCCGCCTGGCCGGTGCCGGGCTCGGTGTTGAACTCGAACGCGACGACGCCGTACGGCTTCAGCGCGCCCTTGCCAAGCTGCGCGCTGTCGTCGATCCCCAGCTTGAACATCACCTCTTTGACGTTGGTGAACCCGGCGTTCGGGCTCGTGTACGCGGTGTAGGTGGTCCCGAGGCTGACGCCGCCGGCGAAGCCGAGCGACAACGAGCTGTAGAAGTCCGACTCGTACCAGAGCTTCTTGCTGGCGCTCTCGAGGCCGGCGTTGCCGGTGTGCAGGCTGTTCCACGAACCGAAGTCGAGCGCGGCGCTCTTCAGCGCGCCGTCGCCGGCAAATACCGAGAGGCCGAGGTCCGCCGCCGGCCAGATCATCACCTTCGTGTCGTCCTGCCGGATGCCGCGAAACATGTAGACGTTGGTGAGGTCGACGGAGCTGGTCACCGTCAGGCTGCCTGGGTTCGGGTCCGGGGCGGACTGCGCGGCGGCAGGGCGCGCGAGCAGCAGGGAACACGCCGCCGTCAGCACCGGCAGGCACACGAACATCGACACGAATGACTTCGGTTTCATCGATCCTCCGCAGTTGGGATAAGGCGCGTGAGCGCGATCCGACGAGCGCTCCAGTCGACGGACCGGAGAGAGCAAGATGGACGCCACTGCACGCGGGCGGATGCGGATCGCATGACGATGATTTGTTCGCAAAAACCCCGTGAGGCGCGCGCGCGTGACGTTCTGTTTGAACAAAAATGTGTGGTGCTACGAAAACGACAACAACGATGTTGCTGCAGTTGGTCGCGTGGCGCGGCGGGCGTCACCGCCGCCGCCGCCGCGCTCCGGCCGCGCGGCCTGGGGCCGGTTTGCAGCACATATTCGTCTGCCATGGCGTCGTAGCGAACATAATTGTTCGCCTCATGCCTGCGAGACCGCCTGCCTGATACCTCCCGGACACCCGATACCTGACCCCCTGACACGTGATACCTGACTCCCTGACACCTGATACCTGACACCTGACACCTTGATCTATGATCCGCCGGTAGAAACGATCAGCTTCGCTCGAGCTTCACCTCACCTCGCGGGAGGAGGATAGCCCTTATGAAGGTCTACGACGCCGCCGCCATCCGGAATGTCGCCGTGGTCGGCCACGGCGGATGCGGCAAGACACAGCTGGTTTCCGCGATGCTGTTTGCCGCCGGCGCCGTCAACCGCCTCGGCAAGGTTGACGAAGGCACGACGGTCACCGACTTCGACGAAGAAGAAATCGCCCGCAAGCACACGCTCTCCTCCAGCCTCGCCTACGCCGAGTGGCAGAAGACCAAGGTCAACATCATCGACACGCCGGGCTTCGCCAACTTCCTGAGCGACGCCAGGGCGGCGCTGCGCGTCGCGGAAGGCGCGATCCTCGTCGTGGACTCCGTCGCCGGCGTCGAGGTCCAGACCGAAAAGCTGTGGGAGGAGACCGCCGCGCTGAACCTTCCCCGCATCATCGTCGCCAACCGCATGGAGCGCGAGCGCGCGAGCCTCGAGCGGACGCTGGAATCGCTGCGCCGCGACTGCGCCCGCGAGATCATCCCGATTCAGCTCCCGCTCGGCGACGAGCGCGCGTTCACGGGCGTCGTGGACCTGGTGCGGATGAAGGCGCTGACGTTCGCGGCCGACGGCAGCGGCAAGATGAGCGAGGGCGAGGTCCCGGCGGCGCTGGCCGACCGCGCGGCGAAGGCGCGCGAAGAGCTGATCGAGATGGTCGCGGAAGCCGACGAGCAGCTCATGGAACGGTTCTTCTCGGAGGGGACGCTGACGCAGGACGAGCTCGCGCAGGGGCTGCGCGCGGCGACCCTGGCGGGCAAGATTTACCCGCTCGTGTGCACCTCGGGCCTCCATGCCATCGGCATCCAGCCGCTGCTCGACGCGATCGTCACCTATATCCCGTCGCCGGCGGAGCGTGAATTCGCCGGGGTCAACGACGCCGGCGAGCCGATCTCGATCAAGGTGTCCGACAGCGGGCCCTACACCGCGTTCGTGTGGAAGACCATTGCCGACCCGTTTGCCGGCCGCATCACGATGCTGCGCGTCGTCTCGGGCACGCTGAAGCAGGACACGACCGTCTACAACCAGATGCGCGACAGCGCCGAACGTTTCGGCCACCTGCTCGCGCTGCAGGGGAAGACGCAGACGCAGGTGCCGGAGCTGAAGGCCGGCGACCTTGGCGCGGTGGCGAAGCTGAAGGACACGCGCACCAACGACGTGCTCGCGGAGAAGAGCACGAAGGTGAAGATTCCCGAGATCAAGTTCCCGGAGGCGGTCCTCGCCTACGCGATCGAGCCGAAGAGCCGCGGCGACGAGGACAAGATCAGCGGCTCGATGGCGCGCCTGAAGGAAGAGGACCCGTCCATCAGCTACACGCGCGACCCGCAGACCCACGAGCTGCTGCTCGCGGGGCAGGGGCAGCTGCACATCGAGGTGACGGTCGCGAAGCTGAAGCGCCGCTTCGGCGTCGAAGTGCTCCTGAAACCGCCACGGATTCCCTACCGCGAGACGATCACGGCCGCCACCGAGGCGCACGGCCGCCACAAGAAGCAGACAGGCGGGCACGGCCAGTTCGGCGATTGCAAGATCAAGGTCGAGCCGCTGCCGCGCGGCAGCGACTTCGAGTTCGTGGACGACATCTTCGGCGGCTCGATCCCGAGGCAGTACGTGCCGGCCGTCGAAAAGGGAATCCAGGACTCGCGCCTGCGCGGCTACCTGGCCGGCTTCCCGATGGTGGACTTCCGCGCGACGGTGATCGACGGCTCGTTCCATCCCGTGGACTCGAACGAGCTCTCGTTCAAGATGGCCGGCTCGCTCGCGTTCAAGGACGCGATGACGCGCGCCCGCCCGACCATCCTCGAGCCGATCATGAACGTCGAGGTCTACGCGCCGAGCGACTTCGCCGGCGACCTGATGGGCGACCTCAACGGCCGGCGCGGCCGCATTTCGGGCATGGACACGCGCGGGACGCTCACCGTGATCCGCGCGCAGGTGCCGATGGCGGAGATGCTCACCTACGAACAGCACCTCACGTCAGCGACCGGCGCTCGCGGGACCTACCACATGGAGTACTCGCACTACGACGAGGTGCCGCACCAGGCGCAGGCGAAGATCATCGCGGCCGCGAGGGCGGAACGCGGACAGGAAACCGTGGAGGAAGTCTAGGAAGACGTGTCCAGCGCATCCTCGATGACGAGGTGCGCTGGGACCGGCTCGGTGGTTGCCTGATATTCCTCGCGAAAGGTCGCGTCCGCCCCCGCGAGCGCGTTGTCCAGAATCCGCAGGTACGACGCCCGGATGGCGGTCGCCTCCCGGCGCGTCGCGTCCTGGACGCGATGCTCGGGCAGGCCGACGTACATGAGGGCGTCGCCGCCGGCAATCGTGACGTCCCGCACGCGATCGGTCACGGCCACGGGCTCGTAAATCCACTCGCGCGCGTGCATCGCGTCGAGGTCGCGGTTGTCGAGCACGAAGATCACGGCATTCATCCGCCTGCCTGGCGACGGCCGGACGTCGAGGTACGCGATGCGCTCCGGATAGACCTTCGTCCCGTTGTCACGGAAGTAGTAGACCCTGTTCGGCATCGAGATGTCCCACGTGCGCTGCCAGCCCTCGACGTGGCAGGGCGCAAACGGTCCTTCGTAGGGACGCTGCAGGGTGCGCTCGAGGCTCGCGCGCGACATCAGCGAGCCGTAGCCAATCACCGCCGTCTGCCCTGACGACAGCGAAATGTGAGGCGGATCAGGTCGCCGCATGGCCGTCCGTCATCTGCACGGCGCCGATGACGATCGATGGCGCGCCGGCAACGGAAACGTCCCACACGATGTCGACGACGCCCGTGGAGATGTCGCGCAGCGACCAGCGGTAGATCCCCTCAGCCGTCTGCCCGGTCGGCGGGATGGGCGTCAGGCCGTCGCGTGTCCGGCACATGTCGCCATGCGGGATGTTCTGCGGCTGAATGAAGAACTCGGGTCCCTTCGAGACGCCGTAGCCCGCCCTCACGTACGCGGACAGGTCGAGGACGTAGTCCAGCTGCCGGTAGAAGCTCTGCGCGCCGAGGTGGAAGTGCACGTCGCGGTCGCCTTCGTCGAACCCCCGGTAGACCTCGACGTTGAGGCTGTACGCCTGTCCGTCCTCGGGAACGAAATCGAACTGATAGTACGTGCCGGTGTCTTCGGCCCGTCCGACGTCCGCGGGGCTCGCCTGGTTCACGTGGCTCTCGTGACCGACGACGTACCCCTGGCTTCGCGTCGCGTACTTGATGCTGAAGGTATCGCGGCACCGGTTGCACGCGGCGAAACGGACGGTGCGGCGGAGGGTGCCGTAGTTGTCGTAGTCGACCACCCGGCTGTTTTGTCCGCTCGTGATGATCGATTGCCGCGGCCGCGGCTCGACGCGAATCTTCGTTTCGTACGACTCGATTTCGAAGCGGTGCAGGTGGCCGCCCGGGTCGAGGAGCGGTTCCACCAGCTCGGTGTACCGGCGATCGCTGGCGTCGGCGGGCGTGAGAATCGAGAAGTGATCGCCGGGGACGCGCCTGACGCTTTCGAACGGGCCGCGCGCGGACGCTTCGGGAACGACGTTGTCCTGCAGGCCGCTGAAGGCGTGAATCGGCACGCGCCAGCTCGTGTCGGAGTCCGCCGTCGTGGCGACGATCCGCTTGTCGACGGCCGAGCGGATGTCGGCGATCTCCGGGTCGAGCACGCGAAGCGTCCGCTCCTGCGGGTTGCTGAACACCTTCGACGCGAGACCCCGGAGACCGCTCGCCGTGGTGGATCCTTCGCACGGCGTCGCCACCAGCAACGCCTGCCGGAGCGCGCGCAGCTTCGAGCCTTCGCCGTTGGCCAGGGTGTCGGACAGGTACGACAGGATGACGAGCCCGCCCTGGCTGTGACCGACGAGCGTCAGCGGGCGGCCGCGATACGACGGTGAGTCGATTTCATCGGCGAGCGAGCGCCCGATTTCCTGCAGGCGCGGAATGCGGGTCAGAGGGTTCAGCCCGAACCACTGCGTCGGGTAGTCCCACGTGCGCAGCTCGTACCGGCTGGTGATGCGATCGTCCGCGCCGAGCAACTCGAGCAGCCGCGACCAGCACTTGCTGGAGCTGCCGAAGCCGTGGACGAACAGAACGATACCGCGTTGCTCCGCCGCTGCCATGCTGCCACCTCGGTCCGGGGAGAACCGGTGCCGATGCTACACCACAACAAAAAGGGCCGGCCACCGGGCCGGCCCTTCGAACTTCACACTTCGGCGTCGAACTGCTACGAACCTCGAACCTACGACCCGCCCGCCTTCCGCGGCGTCGTCGACTTCTGTGCCTTGCCGCGGGTCTGGCCGCCGGCCTGGCCCTTCGAGGCGCCGCCCGCCGCGTCGCCGCGCGTCCGCAGGCCGCGCGCCGCGGACCGGAGGCGATCGCCGACGCTCTTGGTCTTCGGGCCCGCCGCGGCCTTGTCCGCTTCCTTCTGTTCGGCCGACTTCGGGTTGTATTCGCTGCCGACGAGCTCCATCTGCGCGACCTCCGCGGAGTCGCCGCGGCGGTAGCCGACGCGCAGGATGCGCGTGTACCCGCCCGGCCGCTCGGCGTAGCGCGGCGCGATCGTCTCGAACAGCTTGCTGACGACGTCCCGGTCCTGCAGCTCCGCGGCGACCATGCGGCGCGCGTGGAGCGACTTGCCGTTGGCCTCGCCCGACGCGACGCCGCGCTTGGCGATCGTGATCAGCCGCTCGACGAACGGGCGAAGCTCCTTCGCCTTCGGCATGGTGGTTTCGATGCGCTCGTGGCGGATGAGCGCCATCGCCTGGTTGCGCAGCAGCGCCGTGCGGTGCTCGCTGACGCGTCCCAGCTTCCGGTGTGCGAGGTTGTGTCTCATATGACTCTGAAGCTGGCGGCTGGCAGTTGGCGGCTGGCAGTAAAAACCCGTTCTGCCTGCGGCCCGCTGCCCGCTGCCCGCTTTCTCCTACTCCGAGTGTGCTCCTGCCGGCTGATCGACGCGCATGCCGAGGCTCAGCCCCATGCTGTGCAGGATCTCCTTGATTTCGTTCAGCGACTTGCGGCCGAAGTTCTTCGTCTTCAGCATCTCGGCCTCGGTCTTCTGCACCAGCTCGCGAATCGTCCGGATGTTCGCGTTCTTCAGGCAGTTGTACGACCGCACCGACAGCTCCAGCTCCTCGACGCTCTTGTCGAGGTTCTCGTTGAGCGCACCCGAGCGCGGCTGGTCGGCCTGCGCCTCCATCGGCTGGTCGGCGACGTCCTCGAGGTTGATGAAGATGTTCAGGTGATCGCGAATCAGCTTCGCGGCGAGCGACACGGCGTCCTGCGCGGTCACCGAGCCGTTGGTCCAGACGTCGATCGTCAGCTTGTCGTAGTCGGTGGTCTGGCCGAGACGCGCGGCCTCGACGAGGTAGTTCACCTTCTTGACCGGCGAATGGACCGAGTCCACCGGGATCCAGCCGATGCCGAGATCCTCGTCGAAGTTCTTGTCGGCCGACACGTACCCGCGGCCCCGCTTCATGCGCAGCTCCATGTGGAGCTTGCCGCCGTCCGAGACCGTCGCGATGTGCGCTTCCGGCTCGAGGATCTCGACGTCCTGGTCGACCTCGATGTCCTTGGCGCGGACGATGCCCGGCTTGTCGACGCGCAGGTAGAGCGTCTTGGTGTAGTCCACGTGCAGCTTCAGCGGAATCTGCTTCAGGTTGAGGATGATGTCGGTCGCGTCCTCGACCACGCCGGGAATCGGCGAGAACTCGTGGAGCACGCCGTCGATCTTCACCGCGGTGATCGCGGCGCCTTCAATCGAGGAGAGCAGCACGCGGCGAAGCGCGTTGCCGATCGTGGTGCCGAAGCCGCGCTCGAACGGCTGCGCGTAGAAGCGCCCGAACCGGTCGGTGAGCGTCTCGCGCTCGAAATCGAGTCGCTTGGGGCGTTGAAAACCTTTCCAGAGCATCGTTCTTCCTTTCGCCAACGGGCGGGCAGCCCCGCCTCCAGGCCTGCGGGTTGTCTCCACCAGCCTCCCGCTGCAGGCCTGACAAGCTGCGGGCCGGTGGCTGCGAATCAGCTGGCAGCTGGCAGCTGGCAGCTGGCAGGAAGAACCCTGTCCGTGCTGCCCGCTGCCGGCTGCCCGCTGCCTACTTCGAGTACAACTCGACGATCAGCTGCTCCTGCACGGGCAGGTTGATCTGCTCGCGGGTCGGCACCGAGCCGACGCGCGCCGACATCCCTTCCGCGTCGAACACCAGCCATTCCGGCACGCCGCGCCCCTTCACTTCCTCGAGCGCGTGCGCGATCGACGTGTTCTTGCGGCTGCTCTGCCGCACGGCGACGACGTCGCCCGGCTTGACGGAGAACGACGGGATGTCCACCTTCCTGCCGTTGACCGTGAAGTGGCCGTGGCGGACGAGCTGTCGCGCCTGCGGCCGCGAGGTCGCGAAGCCGAGCCGGTAGGCGACGTTGTCGAGGCGCCGCTCGAGCAGCTGCAGCAGCGTCTCGCCGGTGATGCCGCGCGTCCGCTCCGCCTGCTCGAAGTAGCGGCGGAACTGGTCCTCGAGCACGCCGTAGATCCTCTTGACCTTCTGCTTCTCGCGCAGCTGCACGCCGTAGCCGGCGAGCTTCTGCTTCCGCGACTTCCCGTGCTGTCCCGGCGCGAAATTGCGCTTCTCGATGGCGCATTTCTCCGTGTAGCAGCGTTCGCCCTTGAGGAACAGCTTCATCCCCTCGCGGCGGCACAGGCGGCAGACCGGTCCGATGTATCGAGCCAAATCAATAACCTCGCAAGTTAGGAATTTCCAGCGGTCATACTCGCCGCCGCTTCGTCGGCCGGCAGCCGTTGTGCGGAATCGGCGTGACGTCGCGAATCGACTTCACCTCGATGCCGACCGTCTGCAGCGCGCGGATCGCCGACTCGCGCCCCGACCCGGGGCCCTTCACCCTGACCTCCACCGAGCGCAGCCCGTAGGTCTTCGCGGTGTTGCCCGCGTTGATGGCCGCCTGCGTCGCGGCGAACGGCGTCCCCTTCCGCGATCCCTTGAAGCCGATGCCGCCGGCGCTCGACCAGGCAATCACGTTCCCCTCGGTGTCGGTGATCGTGATGTGCGTGTTGTTGAACGAGGCGTGGATGTGCACATAGCCGTGATGGACGACGCGCTTCTCGCCGCGCTTCTTGAACGTCTTGCGCGCCGGCTTT
>DASQAX010000114.1:0-7147 GCA_035635535.1 Vicinamibacterales bacterium
GTCGCGGGCGACGTCATCAAGCTGCAGCGGGATATTGCGTCGACGATTGCCGACGGGATCCATGCGAAGCTGACGCCGCCGCGCGACGCCGTCGTCCCCGCCGCCCAGCGCGCCGCATCGTTCGACGCCTTCGACCTGTACTTGAAGGGGCGATACTACTGGGCGATGCGGACGCCCGAGTCGCTGAAGCAGAGCGTCCAGTATTTTCAGGCGGCCATCGACCGCGGGTACGTGCCCGCGTACGCGGGCCTCGCTGACGCGTACAACCTGCTCGGGTTCTACGGCGTTCTCCCGGTTGAGGACGCGCAACTGCGCGCCCGCGATGCCGCGACCAAAGGCCTGGAGCTCGATCCGTCGCTCGCGGAAGCCTACGCCTCACGCGGCTTCATCTACGACGACGAGTTCAAGTGGGCCGCCGCCGAGAACGACTTCAAGCAGGCCGTGACGCTCGCGCCCGGCTACTCGACTGGACATCACTGGTACGCGATGTTCCTGGCGGGGCAGGGCCGGCTCGACGAGGCGATGAAGCACATCACCACCGCGCTCGCGCTCGATCCACTCTCGGTCGGCGTCAACGGGCAATACGACGAGCTGCTGGTGTTGATGCATCGGTACGACGAGGCCATCGCGCACGGTCGGCAGACGATTGCCATCGATCCCGCGTTCGGCAGAAATCGCATAGTCCTTGCCGAAGCGTACGCGCTGAAGGGCAATTACGACGCCGCCCTGGCGGAGCTGTCGCAGACACAGGCGGCTGGCAACGAACAGATGACGCTGCTGCGGGAGTCGGGGTACGTCTACGGCCGGGCGGGTCGCCAGGCCGAGGCACGGAAAATCATCGACGATCTGCTGGCGCGTCAACGGCTCGGTGCCGACGGAGCCGAAGGGAGCCTCGCAATCGTGTACACGGGACTCGGTGATCGCGGTCGCGCGCTCGACTGGCTCGAGCGCGCCTGGCTCGTCCACGATCCGATCTTCGTACGGGTCAAGGTGGATCCGCGGCTCGATCCGCTTCGCGGCGACCCGCGCTTCGCAAAACTGCTTGCAACCGCGGGGCTGTCACAGTAGCATCGGCCCCCGCAGTCCCCTCATTCCACATCAAATCCGGCGGAGGTCGTGTTGAGCGACAACCTCAGTCATTTTTTGATCGATCTGGCGTCCGATTCCGACCGGATGGCGGCGTTCCTCGTCGATCCCGCGGGAGCGCTTGCCGGGTCGCTGCTGACCGACGAGGAGAAGGCCGCGGTGCTGACGCGCGACAGCTCCCGGGTACGCGCGGCGATCTCCGGGTTCAGCCTCGCGATGGACGAACCCGTCGCCGTCATGAAGAAGCGGCCGATCATCAACCCCCGCAAGGATCGGAAGGCGGACGACCCGCCCGACCCCGTCGCCAGCAAGCAGCGCAAGCCCGGTTCAACGTCGAAGCGGAAACCAGCGGCGCGAAAGGGCGGCCGGAAGTCGAGCAAGAAGAAGTAAGGGGCGTGGGCACGCTGGTGGTGGTCGGGACCGGCATCACGCTGGTCGCCCACACGACCCTCGAAACCCTCGATAGCATCAAGCGCGCGGACAGGCTGCTGTATCTGGTCACGGAGCCCGCCATGGAGACGTGGCTTCGCGGGCTCAATCATTCCGCGGAGACGCTGCGCGACTGCTACGCCGCCGGCAAGTCCCGCCTTGATTCCTACAGTGAGATGGTCGAGCGGATGCTCGCGGCGGTGCGCACGGGCGCGTCTGTCTGCGCGGCGTTCTATGGGCACCCAGGCGTGTTCGTCAACCCGGGGCACGAGGCGATACGGCGCGCCCGGCGCGAAGGCTTTCAGGCGCGCATGCTGCCCGGAATTTCGGCCGAGGACTGTCTCTTCGCCGACCTCGGCGTCGATCCGGTCGACAGCGGATGCCAGAGCTACGAGGCAACCGACTTCCTCGCGTACAGACGACGCATCGATCCGACCAGCGCGCTGATCTTGTGGCAGGCCGGCGTCATCGGCGAGGCGAGCGTCGCGAGACGCGGCGGCGGACGCCCGGAACGATTGAAAAGGCTCACCGCGGCGCTGCGCCGTTACTACGACGACCGCCACCAGGTGGTGCTATATGAAGCGGCGATTTTCCCCATATGCAAGCCGCGGATTCGTCGCGTTCCGCTGGCGAAGCTGCCGACGGCTCGCATCGAGTCGATGGTGACGTTGTACGTCCCGCCGAAACCGTCGCGCCCGGCAGACCCCGCGATCATGGGCTGGTTCGACGAGCGCTGAGCGCACGCGCTCATCCGACGACCACGAACACGGCGAGCACCGCGCTCGCGCAGACGAAGTGACGGACGTGCAGCATCACGACGGACGATTGTCCGATTGTAGACGCACGACCACGGAAGGTCGCGTCGCGACCTGCACGAAGACCACGAAGAGTTCGAGAGTCTTCGTGGCCTTCGTGTGTGCGGCCGGACGCCGCGATCGTGGTTACCGGTGCGCGGGCTGCGGGATCTTCAGCACCTGGCCGGGCTTGATCTTGTTGGGATCGCTGAGCTGGTCCTTGTTCGCGTTGAAGATGTCCATGTACGCGTTGGTGTCGCCGAGCATCTCCTTGGCGATCTTGCTGAGCGTATCGCCGGATTTCACCGTGTAAGATCGTTCGCCCTGTCCACCGGTCGACGCGCCAGCCGGCGCGGTGCCCGTCGCGCGGATCTCGGCGACGACCTCCTGCTGCCACCCCGGGACGGTCTTGATCGCGTCCCAGATCTTGTTCGCCTCGTCCTGGGTCTGCACCGTGCCCTTGAACTGCAGCTTGCCGTCGCGTTCTTCCGCGCCGCCCTGGAAGCGGAGATTCTTCGCGGTCTGAATCGCGTAGTTGTATTTGTCTCGAAGAGCCATGTTGCGTTGCCTCCTGGGCTGCGAGGTCATGCAATCACGGCCCCAACTCCCGGCGACCAATTACCAACTCCCAGGGCCCCTGATGTTGCAATGCTGAGTTGCCTGGGAGTTGGCCGTGAGAGTTGTATCTGGAACCCGTGTCAGAAAGTAATGCGGAAACCAACCTGCGCCGTTCGATTCTGGCCCGACGTCCGCTGCAGGTACTGCGGGCTGGTCTCGACCGTCGTGATGGTCCAGTTTGGCGAGTTGAACACGTTGAACAGCTCCGCGATCCCCTCGAGCGCGACGCGGTGCGGCAGCGTGATCTTCTGCTGCACGCGCAGGTCGGCCTTCCGGCGCGGCGGCTGCACGAAGCCGTTGCGCGGCACGATGCTGCCGTCGAGGCGCGCACGCAGCCGGCTGGACGACTCCGGGCCGCCGACGCCCGCGATGTTGCGCACGTCGTTGCCGTAGGTCGTCGTCGCGCGTTCGCCGATGCCGGTGTAGAACACGCCGCTCACCTGCAGGCCGCGCCCGACTTCCCAGATGCCGTTCAGCACGGCGCGGTGCCGCAGATCGCCCGACGACAGCGACCACTCGCCGCCCAGGTCCGGCGTGGTCGCGATCGGCGCCGGCGCGATGCCGCTGAACGCCGGCGGGTACGCATCCCACAGGCCGGAGAGCGTGTAGGTGGCGGACCCCTGCCAGCGGTTGCTGAAGCGCTTGGTCACCGCGGTCTGCAGCGCGTGATAACTCGAACGCCCCATGCGCACGAGCATCGAGATGGCGCCGAAGTCCGGGTACGCGCGGTGCGCGATGTCGGAGAACGGATAGTTCGCGCCCGTCGCCGGGTTGATCGTCAGGTTCATGTTGGAAATGATGTCCTTCTCGTTGCGTCCCTGGCTGTAGACGTAGTCGGCTTCGACCGCCGTCGTCGCGCCGAACTGGTGCTGGAAGCCGATCGAGTTCTGCCAGGTCCGCGCGAGCTGCGTCGAGTACTCCGCGGGCGCGACCAGTTCCTGCAGCGAGCGGCGCAGGCACGTCGGCGTGTTGCGCACGTGGCAGAACTGCTGCTGCCCCTGCGTCACGCCCGGCAGCGGCTGACCGTTGGTGGGGTTGGCGCCGAAGTCGGGCCGCCCGTCGTTGGTGTACTGGATGACGACGAGGCGATCGATCTGCGCCATGAAGAACGTGTCGATCTGCAGCGGGGTGGAGAAGTAGACGCCGCTGCCGCCGCGGACGACGGTGTTGCTGGTGACGCGATAGGCGAACCCGGCGCGCGGCTGGATGTTGTTCTTGTCCGCGGGCCTCCCCTTGTCGACAAACGGCGGCACCGCGTAGTTGTTGCCGTTGGCGTTGATGCTCAGGTCGTAGCGCGCGCCGAGATTCAGCGTCACCTTGTTCGAGATCTGCCAGTCGTCCTGGAACCAGGTGCCGTACTGCGGGCGGGTGTCGCGCGTCGCGTAGTTGCCGACGCCGATGCTGTAGGTGCGGATGAGCGGCGAGATGGCGTTCATGTTCCACGTGTCCGCGTTCCACGGGTCCGGGAACCACGCCTGGATGTCGGTGGCCGAGAACACGCCGCCGCGCGCGTCCACGACGCCCATGCACGACTGGCAGTTGTTGCCGGAGTCCACCATGACGACGGCGTCGGCGCCGGCCTTCACGTCGTGGCGGCCGCGCGCGTCGTACGAATAGGTGAAGTCGTCGCGCAGGCTCCAGTTGTCCTGTGCGCCGAAGCGCGGGTAGAACGTGTTGCCGCCGATGGCGAAGTTGCTGAACGTGATGCGCGGCGATCCGGTCGTGACGCCGTTGGGCGCCTGCCAGTGCTTCGACCAGTGGGTCAGGTTCGCGTTCTCGAAAATCCACCGGGTCTTGCCGCCGTTGATCTCGTTGACGGCGCGGTTGCTGAGCACGTGCGTGAACTGCCCCGCGAACTCGCGGTTGGTCTCGAGCGTCGATCCCGTCCCGGCCGGATGGCTCGTGTTGCCCGCCGTGAACGGCTGCCAGTGCTCGGCGTCGGTGATCTTCCCCATGAGCCGCATGCTCGACGACAGCTGGTAGTCGAGCCGCGTGCCGCCCATCTTCACGGTCTCGGGGCCGTGGAGCTCGACGTTGAACGCGGCGTACGGCGTGTTCCAGATGCTCGTCTTCGGCTCGCGTTCGTAGTCGAAGTGCGCGAAGAAGTGCAGCCGGTCGCGGCGAATCGGGCCGCCGAGCGTGAAGGCGAGCTGCTGGTTGTCGATCGGCACCACCCGGCGGAGCACGGGGTCCGGCGCGTTGAAGCGCGTGTTGCGGAAGTTGCCGCGCACCGATCCCGCGTACCGGTTCGTCCCCGACCTGGTCACGGCAATCACCTGCACCGCCGCGGAGCGCCCCATCGTCGCGTCGAAGCGGTTCGAGATGTACTGGAACTCGCCGATCGACTCCTGGCTGTAACGCGGCTGGTTGCCGAACCCCATCTCGGAGGTCACCTGCTGGCCGTCGAGGCTGAACTGGTACTGCCGCACGTCGCCCGACGCGCCGCGATTGGCGATCGGCGTGTTGGCGGTGTCGGACGTCATGCGGCTGCCGGGCGCGAGCATCGCGAGCGCCATCCAGTTGCGCCCCTGCACCGGCAGCTCCTGCACCTGCTGCGGATCGATGTTGCCGCCGAGCTGCGACGTCGCGACGTTGATGAGCGGCGCTTCGCCGCTGACCGTCACCGTTTCGGCCACGCCGCTCGGCGCCATCTGGAGGTTGATGACGAGCGTCTGCCCGACGAGCAGCTCGACGCCCGCGCGCTGCGCGGTGGCGAACCCCTGCAGCTCCGCGGCAATCTGGTAGGCGCCGACGCGCGCGGGAATGCGGTAGATGCCGCGCTCGTCGGTCACCGCGAGGAACCTGTTGCCCGACGCATCGTGCACGGCGGTGACCGTCACGCCGGGCAGCACGCCGCCCGTCGAATCGGTGATGGTGCCGGTGAGGACGGCCTCCTGCGCGAACACCGCAACTGGGACGACCAACATGCCGATCGCGAGCAACGCCTTGCGAACGAATCCTGGGGTCATTCGAGCCTCCTCGCCCGGTTGGTGTTGGTGGTTAGGTGGTTCGTGGTTCGTGGTTCGTGGTTCGTGGCAACCACCACCCACTATCCACCATCTACGATCATCGGGTCGCCGTCACCGCGCTGGTGTCGAAGACCACGCGCCCGCCGACCATCGTCAGCACCGGCTTGACGTCCTTGATCTGATCCGCGGGAATCGTGAGGTAGTCGCGATCGAGCACGACGAGATCCGCGAGCTTCCCCGGCTGAATCGCGCCGAGGTTGTCTTCCTGGAACACGAAGAACGCGTTGCGCCGCGTGTAGGCGAGGAGCGCGTCCTCGCGGCTGATGGTCTGGCGCATCACCTTGAGGCCGCTCGTCATCTTCCCGGTGACCGCGTAGCTCAGCGTGACGAACGGCATGTACTGGTTGGCGGCGCTGCCGTCGCTCCCGAAGCCCCACATGATGCCGCTCGCCTGGATGGTCGCCAGCGGCGGCTGATCGTACGAGTCGTCGCCGAAGATCTCGTGCATGATGCCGCCGTTGATCACGTTCCACGGGTGGACGGCGGCGTACATGCCGAGCCGTTTCATGCGTTCGAGCTGCGCGGCGTTCGACTGGTTGAAGTGCGCGAGCATCCAGCGGAGGTTCTTCACCGGATATACCTTGTTGACGGCGTCGATCTGATCGAGGAACGCGTCGATGGTGTGCGTCAGCTCCGCGTGCACGTGCAGCGGCAGCCGGTTCTTCGCAATCTCCATCGCCAGCCGCCGCCACTGCGCGAGCTGCTCAGGCTTCGGGTCGGAGCTCGAGTCGAACATCGGGTCGTGAAGCGGCCCGTAGACGCTCTCGCCGTACAGCACGCTGTCCACGAAGTCGTCGCCCTGGAAGAGCTTGATGTCGGCGATCCGCGGCAGCGCGCGGTCCACCTGCTCCGGCGTCCCCGCTCCGATGCCGTCGATGCAGAAGATGCGGACGTTCAGCTGGGGCTGCGCCTCCCATTTCCGGTACATCGGCAGCAGGTTCGCGTCGCACCCCGCCACCCCGAATGCCGTGAGACCGGCGCGGTTCATGTCCTTGATCATCGCGAGCGTGCTCGCTTCGAGCCCGGCCTCGGGGACGCGCGGCATCTTCGCGGCGATCGCGCGCACCGCGCCCATGCCGCCCTCGACGATGCCGCTCGCGCGGCCCGAGGCGTCGCGCACGATCGATCCCTTTGGAAAATCCGCCGGGTCCGGCGCGCCGTCGCGAATGCCGAACGCCTCGAGCCCGCGGC
>DASQAX010000115.1:0-4375 GCA_035635535.1 Vicinamibacterales bacterium
GTCCGCAGATTTCGATTGTTGACGCCGATGATCCGCGCCCCGACATCGATCGCGATGGCGAGCTCCTGTGCGTCGTGCACCTCGACGAGCACGTCGAGCCCGTGTCGCGCGGCGTGGTCGTGGAGCACCTTCAGCTCCACAGGACGGAGCGCGGCGGCAATCAGGAGCACGGCGTCAGCTCCCGCCGCCTTCGCCTCGAGCAGTTGATACTCCGAGACGACGAAGTCCTTGCGCAGCAGCGGAACCTCGACGGCTGCGCGAACCGCGGCAAGGTGCTCGAGCGAGCCGTCGAAGAAGGTCGGCTCGGTCAGGACCGAGATGGCCGCGGCGCCGGCCTCCTCGTACGCCTTCGCGATCGCCACCGGATCGTACTCGGCGCGCAGCACACCCTTCGACGGCGACCGCCGCTTGCATTCGGCGATCACGTTGAGGCGGTTGGTCCCCGCCAGCGCAGCGTACAAGCGGCCACGGTGCGACGCCGCCGCGTGCGCCCGCTCGGCGAGCGCCGCCAGCGGCTCGGCCGCCTGCCGCACCTCGATGATTCGCCGCGTCGCGGCCACGATCGTCTCGAGGAGATCGGCCGATGGCAG
Organism: Vicinamibacterales bacterium; assembly: GCA_035635535.1. Taxonomy (GTDB): domain Bacteria; phylum Acidobacteriota; class Vicinamibacteria; order Vicinamibacterales; family UBA2999; genus Gp6-AA40. The sequence continues at coordinate 591 of DASQAX010000115.1, forward strand.
TGCGGATTGCGGGTTGCGGATTGCGGATTGCGATTCGGATCCCGATGCGGACTCCGATTTGGATGCAGTCATGCGGACGCCCCTGCCGCGAGCTCCCCCGCCGTCGAAATCGAGACCAGCCGCTCGAGCGTCCGCCTCGCGTCGCCGCAGTCGATCGCGCGCGACGCTTTCAGAATGCCTTCGTCGACCGACGCCGCCGCACCTGCGATGAACAGCGCCGCGCCCGCGTTGAGCAGCACGACGTCGCGCGCCGGCCCGCGCACGCCGTCCAGGACAGACTCGATGATCCGCGCGTTGTCGCCCGCGTCGCCGCCCTGCAACGCCCCGGCCTGGGCTTTCGGCAGCCCGACGTCAGAGGGATGGAGATAGAAGGTGTTGACGGCGCCGCCACGGCACTCGGAGATCTTCGTGTAGCCCGTGGTCGTGAGCTCGTCGATGCCGTCCGCGCCGTGCACGACCCATGCGCGCGTCGTGCCCAGCATCATCAACGCCCGCGCAAGGAGCTCGGTGAATTCAGGGCGCGGCACGCCCACGAGCTGGCGCGTCGCGCCGGCCGGGTTCGTCAACGGCCCGAGCAGGTTGAACGCCGTGCGCACGCCCAGCTCGCGGCGGACCGGCGCCGCGTGGCGCATCGACGGATGGAATGTCGGCGCGAAGAAGAAACCGATGCCGGCCTCCGCGAGGCACCGTTCGACGACGGCCGGCTGCGCCGTGATGCGAATACCCAGGGCTTCGTACACGTCGGCGCCACCGGTGCGGCTGGACGCCGAGCGGTTGCCGTGCTTCGCGACCCGCACGCCGGCCGCCGCGACGACGATGGCAGCGCACGACGAGATATTGATGGTGCCGGACCGATCGCCGCCGGTCCCGCACGTGTCGAACACCTCGTCGTACCGCTTCGAGACCTTGACCGCATGCGCGCGCATCGTCCGCGCGAGGCCGACGATTTCAGCCGGCCGCTCGCCTTTCATCGCGAGGCCGATCAGCAGGCCCGCGATGTGCGCGGGCGCGGCCTGGCCTTCCATCACCTCCGCCATCGCCGCGGCGGCTTCGTCGGTCGTCAGATCCTCGTGTCGAGTGAGCTTTTCAATCAGTGTTGCAAACATGGAAATCAACGGTCCGCTTTCGGCGATTGTGAACACATCACGTTCAACGCAGAGACCGCGGAGACCGCAGAGAAGAAATGACCCGGGGTTTCTCTGCGTGATCTGCGAGCTTCGCGTTCAGGGTCCGGCTGAGGCCGGGCACCGCGTACGGTCAAAGCAACGGCCCGTCGAGACAATATCGGCACCGTCAAGACAGCGGCCCGTCGAGAAAATTGCGCAGGATGTGCTTGCCCTCGCCGGTCAGAATCGATTCGGGATGAAACTGCACGCCATGAACCGGCCACGTGCGGTGGCGCAACCCCATGATGTGGGCGTCCTCGCGCGTGCGCGCGGTCACTTCGAGCTCGGATGGCAGCCCTTTCTCTGCCACGATCAGCGAGTGGTACCGCGAGGCGACGAACGGTCCGGTAATGCCGCTGAAGAGGCCGCGGCCGTTGTGCTCGATCGTCGACGTCTTGCCGTGCATCGGGACGCCGGCGCGCACGACCTCGCCGCCGAATACGGCGCCGATCGCCTGATGGCCCAGGCACACGCCCAGAATCGGCGTCGCGTGGCCGAGCTCCCGAATGACGCGCATCGTCACGCCCGCCTGCTCCGGCCGGCCCGGCCCGGGCGAGATCACAATGCGATCGGCCCTGGTGTGCACCACGTCTTCGAGCGTGACGGTGTCGTTCCGCATCACCTGCACCACGGCGCCCAGCTCGCCCAGGTACTGCACGAGGTTGTAGGTGAAGGAATCGTAGTTGTCGATCACTAGAACCATGTGCTTCCCATCGCCGATCGCGCGATCGGCGATCGCCGATGTTAGAGCCCTGCCTGCGCCAGCTCCAGGGCTCGAACCAGCGCCTTCGCCTTGTCGCGCGTCTCCTCGTATTCGGCTGCCGGGTTCGAATCCATCACGATGCCGGCGCCGGCCTGCACGTACGCCTTCCCGTTCGACATGATCACGGTCCGAATCGCGATGCAGAAATCGAGGTTGCCGGCGAAATCGACATAGCCGACGGCGCCGGCATAGAGGCCGCGTCCTGACGGCTCGAGCTCCTTGATGATCTGCATCGCGCGGACCTTCGGCGCGCCGGAGACGGTCCCCGCCGGGAAGCACGACACGAGGGCGTCCAGGCGATCCCGATCGTCGGCGAGCTTGCCTTCGACGATCGAGGTCAGGTGCATCACGTGCGAGAAGCGCTCGAGCCCCATGAACTGCGGCACGCGCACCGATCCGTACTCGCAGACCCGGCCGACGTCGTTGCGCCCGAGATCGACGAGCATCACGTGCTCGGCGCGCTCCTTCTCGTTGCGCTTCAGCTCCTCGGCCAGCCGCATGTCCTCTTCGTCGGTGCGTCCGCGTCGCCGCGTGCCGGCGATCGGATGCGTTTCGACGCGCGATCCCTCGACGCGCACGAGCATCTCGGGCGACGAGCCGACGACCGAGACGCCTCCCATGCGGATGAAATACATGTACGGCGAGGGGTTCACGTGGCGCAGCGCGCGGTACACGGTGAACGGATCGGCCGCGACCTTTGCCTCGAACCGCTGCGACAGGACCACCTGATAGATGTCGCCGGCCGCGATGTGCTCCTTCGCGGCGCGCACCTGCTCCTCGAAGCGCTCGCGCGTGTGGTTCGACGTGAACTCGAGGCCGTCGGCCGGCGCGCGGGACGTCCGCGACAGGTTGCGCTCGAGCTCCCGCTCCAGGAACTGAATCTTCGCGCACGCGAACTGATAGAGCGACTCGAGGTCCTCGTCCGGCGTGATGCGCGCGTTGGCGATGATCAGGATGCGGTGCTGCACGTGATCGAACGCCAGCACCGTGTCGAACAGCATGAAGCCCGCCGCGTCGGCGCCGTCGCTCGACGATCCCAGGTCGCCGAGCACCGGCTCGAACCACGACGCGGCGCCGTACCCCAGGTAGCCGACCGCGCCGCCCGTGAACCGCGGCAGCTCGGGCACGAACGGCGAGCGGAAGTCGGCCATCAGCCGGCGCAGCGTGTCGACGAACGGCCTGTCGCTCTCGGTGGTGACGCCGCCGCGATCCATCGTCGTCTTGCCGCCGTGCGCGCGCAGGATCAGGAACGGGTCCTTGCCGAGGAACGAATAGCGGCCGACGTGCTCCCCGCCCTCGACGCTCTCGAGCAGGAACGCGTAGTCGGCGTGCTCGGCGATCTTCAGGAACGCCGAGACCGGCGTGAGCAGGTCGGCGACGATCTCCTTGCAGACGGGGACGAACGTCCCGCGCCGCGCCAGCTCCTTGAAGTCGTCAAACGAGGTGATTTTCATCGCGTGTGAACTCCGCCAGCCGCTGCAGCGCGGCCTCTCGCATCATCCCGGCCGGGGCCCGGGCGCCGGTCCACCACTCGAACTGCTCGCGCGCCTGCGCGACGAGCATCTCCAGGCCGCCGAACGTCTGGCATCCCGCGGCCGCCGCCTCGCGCAGCAGACGCGTGGTCGACGGGTTGTAGACGAGGTCGTAGACGTAGCGCCCCGTGAACTGGTCCGCCGGCACCGGCGTCTCGTCGACACGGGGGTACATGCCGATCGGCGTGCAGTTGATCAGCAGGTCCCAGCTTCCCGGTTCGGGCGGCCACGGCCCGACCTCGACGGGCGTCAGCACCGAAACATCCTCGGCCTGGCCCCGGTTGCGCGCATGCAGCCGCACCGAGCCGCCGCTCGAGGCCAGCG
>DASQAX010000116.1:0-4232 GCA_035635535.1 Vicinamibacterales bacterium
TCGCGAGGATCGCGCGGTGTAATCCTCTGACGCCGCCGGGAACGCGGGATGATCCTTGACGCCTGTCATGGCTGATGGACAGCAAACATCTTCTTCCCGTCCTCGTGCAGCAGCACCCACAGCGCATACACGCCGAGCGCCGTGCCGTACGGCAGCAGCAGCAGGTCGACCGACCCGAGCATCAGGGCGACAAGGCGCGACCACGGTTTGTGGCGCCGCAGCGGGACGCCCACGATCACGTGCACGGAGCCCCAGAGGATCGCGATGAGCGCGAGCGTCGTGAATGCCGCGGCGGTGAGGCCGGCGGCCAACTGCTCTGCGCCGCCGTGCCCGGCGGATGCGATCAGGGCGACCGCGCCGATGCCGAGCGCGAGCGTGGACACGCCGACCAGCGTGGTCAGCAGACCCCATACGATGAAGAGGACGCCCATGAAGTCCACGTGGGATGACACGGAAGTGATTACAGGGATTAGGGATTAGGGATTAGTTTAGGGATTAGGGATTCGTAAACGGATTAGTGATTAGTTTCTGGATTCGGATTAGGTTAGGCGGCTGACGAACGGATCGCGACGCGGACTTCGACGCGGACTGACGAGGCGTCGCGAGATTTCACACGAAACCGGAAGCAGGCGCCGTCGGCGACACGCGGCGGCACCGACACGCGGACCGGATGGCGGCAGAGCGAGTGCCCCGTGCCACGGCAGAGGTCGCACGGCTCGGTCCACGTTTCGCCCCGCCCGCCGCAATGCGGACACGTGACGCGGACCGGCACGTCCAGCGACAGCACGAGACCGTCGAACGCCTCGCGTTGCGACAGCGAGACCTCGGCGCGGAGAAGGTCGCCGTCGACACACTCCCCGAGGAAGGCGTCGCGCATGCGTTCCACCACGCGCCCCACCGAGGGAAAATCAATCGCGATCTCGTCTGCAAAACACTCGTGCGACATCAAAGTTCCCTAACGATAGGAGCCGGTCCACAGCTTGTCAAGACGACGCACTGGTGCTACCTTCTCGTGCTCGAACAAGAATCGTGCCCACCAAAGACTGCCCGCTGTGCGGCGGCACGATGACGCTGAAGGAAAGGAACGCCGTCACCCGCGTGCCGGGCAATCCGCAGGCCACGACACACGTGACGAGGGAATGGGTCTGCCCTGACTGCGACTACTTTGAAGAGGTCGACGAGGAAAGGGAGTGAAAAACCGGCGCGCCGCGTCTCAGCGCGCGCCGATGGTCAGCAGAACCTCTTTGCGGAGCGTGTCCTCGAACTCTTCGAACTTGAGCGCGGACTCGCACTCGTCGCACAGCACTTCCAGAACAGCGGGCCGGCTCTCTTCGGAGACTTCCACGCGGCCCCCCTCGACATTCACGACGTGCATCTGCAGCGTTTTGACCAGAAAGTTCCGGTCGTTGCCGCAATTCGGACAGGTCAACGTCACTTTGGCTCCTTGCCACTCGATTCTATGAAATGGTCGGGGCGGACGCAATGCAAATCGGCCCAAAAACGGCCGATCATCGCGAAATCAGGCCAAATCTGATAGATTCTGGCGCCAGATGTCGGCTCCATCGGGCTCTTACCAGATTCACTGCGAAGCCCGCGGTCCGCACTGGATCGCCTGGGTCAGCCGCGACGGCAGCGGCAAGCCCGACCGGTCGGTAGTCCTGGTCGCCGAAACGCGCGAGAAAGCCGAAGAGAATGCGCGGCGCTGGGCCGAGCAGACCGCCTATTGACGGAGCGGACTGAAATCGTCGGCCGGCGCCTCCGTAGTCAAGATTCGCGCCAGCGGCCGTATCGGTTCGACCGCGTCGTCCATCGCCGCGCTCACGAACATCGCCCGCACCGCCGCCGGAAGGACCTCGCCCAGGCTCCCACGCCCCATGCGACAGGCGCCGTGCTTCACGGCAGCGGACAGGTACAAGCGATCGCGCGCGCGCGTGAGCGCGACGTAGAGCAGTCGCTTGGTCTCCTCGCGCTCGCGGAGCTGCGCGTCTTCGTCGGCCTCCGACTGGTAATCCGCAATCGCGACGGACGCGTCGCCGCCCGCATCGTCGCTGACGCGAATCGGCGCGCGCACGCCGCCGGTACCGCGCCCCATGTTCACGACGAACACGACCGGGAACTCGAGACCTTTGGCGGCGTGCACCGTCATGAGGCTGACGGCGTCGACGGCGTCGATCGCCGCGTTCGATTCGTCGCCGACGGCCAGCCGCTCCAGATGATCGGCGATGCGGGCCAGCGTCGCGTAGCCGCGGTTCTGCGCGCGGCGGATCATGCCGCGCAGCTTCTTCAAGTTCTCGCGCGCCTGACGCCGCCGCGATCCGCGCAGCTCGAAGGCATAGGCGGTCTCGTGGAGCACCGCGTCGAGCAGCTCCGACGGCGTCAGCCGATCGACCCACGACAGCCAGCGCGGCACCGCCCGCCTCAGCAGGTCGAGGACGCGGTGATCTTCGTCGCCGAGCGACGGGGCCGCGGGATGCGGCTCGGCGCCCAGTAGCGCGCCAGCGGACGCCGAACCGAGGCAGGCCACGGCGTCGTCCGACAGCCGGACCACGCGCGACCGGAGGAGCGTGGCGGCACGCAGATCCGACGTCGGATCGGCGAGGTACCGCAGCAGCGCCACGGCGTCCTGAATCTCGTCGGAGTCGAAGAACCCGAGCCCCTTGTAGACGTAGGTGGGGACGCCGCGGCGCTCGAGCGCCGACTCGAACTCGCGATGGCTGTCGCGCGAGCGAAACAGGATGGCGACGTCAGCCGCTTTTGCCTCGCGACGCACCCCCGTCGCACGATCCCGAACCATGGTGCCGGAGAGCAGCCGGACGATCTCGTCTGCGATCCGATCGGCCGCCGATCGCACCGTCTCGCCGACGATGAAGCGGACGGGCGGACCGTCGTCGAATGTCGGGGCCGACCCATCTCTCGACCCTGGGCGGACACGCAGGTCCGCGCCCACGTCGACGGGGACTCGATCGACGGGGAAACGATCATGACTGCCGTATCTGAAGGCGTCCCTCCGCGCGCCGGACGCGCCCGCATCGGCGCCGACAATCGCGGCGAACAGCTCGTTGACGAACGCGAGGATCCCGGGCGCCGATCGGAAACTCACCGTGATCGCTTGCCGCGGCGCTCCGTCGGGCCGCAGCGCCTCGATGAACGCCGCGGCTTCGTCGATGATCCCGACGTCGGCGTCGCGGAAACCGTATATGGATTGCTTCCGGTCGCTGACAATGAAGATCGACGGCGGAATCGCAGCGTCCGCAGCGCCGAACCCCTCGCCCCAGCTCTTCACGAGCTGTCGCACGAGCTCCCATTGCACCCGGCTGGTGTCCTGGAATTCGTCGACGAGCACGTGACGGTGCCGCGCCTCGAGGCGGAGGCGGCTCTCCGCGAACTCGTCCATGTCCTTCAACAGCCGCACGGCGCGCTCGAGCACCCCCGAGAAATCGAGCAGCGCATGCGCCTCCAGCGTGTGCTGGTACTGCTGCAGCGCCACCGCGAAGATCCGCCAGACGCCGCGCGACATCACGGCGTTGAGATCGCGGCGGAACCGGCGAATGGCGTCGGCGATCGACGGCGCGATCTGCGCGGCGCTGGCGCGATGACGACGCCAGGCGTCATCGGTGTCGCAGTCGGTTGCCGAAAATCTGGTGCCGGCGAACTTGTCGCCGCGCGGCCTGCCTTCCTGCGTCAGGAAGTACGCGCGCACGCGATCGATCAGCGCGCGGAACGCGGCCTGGGCCTCACGATTGCGGAACGCGGATTGCGGATTGCGGATTGCGGATTCGCGCAACCGTCGCAGATCGTCGGCCAGCATTGCGAACTGCGGATGGCGGATCGGGCCATCGTTCAGAAACGCGTCGAGTCCGTCTCGTACCGCGCCAAGCACATCGCTGAGACGCGCGGTCGCAAGCTCGCAGGCGGTCGCGGCGGTCAGATCGCGCGGACCTTGCTGCAGAAAGCGGCGCAGCGCGCGCGGCGCCACGAGACGGCGGTCGACGAGCGCGGCGATGCCGGTGCGCAGCCGCCGCTCGCCGAGCTGTGCGAACACGAGCGCGACATCGTCGTCGTCCCGCGCGATGCCGCGGCAGATGCGGAGCGCCTGGTCGAGCGCCGCGCCGACGAGCCGCGGGACCTCGGTGTCGTCCGCCAGGTCGAAGCCAGGGTCGACGTCGGCTTCGAGCGGAAATTCGCGGAGCAGCGAGAGGCAGAAGGCGTCGATCGTCGACACGGCGATGTCG
>DASQAX010000117.1:0-1773 GCA_035635535.1 Vicinamibacterales bacterium
TCAAGATTGCGGACGTCGAGCGCGTTGTCCTCGATGAACTTCCGGCGCGGCTCGACCTGGTCGCCCATCAGCGTCGTGAACATCTGGTCGGCCTCCGCGTGGTCCTCCGCGCGGACCTGCAGGAGCGTCCGGTTCTCCGGATCCATCGTCGTGGTCCAGAGCGTGTCGGGGTTCATCTCGCCGAGACCCTTGTAGCGGTTCACCGCGATGCCCTTCTTGCCGGCCGCGAGGAAGTACTCGACGAACTGGTCGACGTTGGCGAGCGTGGCGTCGGCTTCCTTACGGCCGCGGGCGGGCGCCGCCGGTGACGCCTTCGGCTCGGCCGCGAGCTTCGTCGCCTCGTCCACGGGCGCGCCGCCGACGCCCGTGTCGTCGGATGCCTCGCTTTCGTCCACGGCCTCCTCTGTGGCCGCGTCGGTGGCCTTGACGACCACGGGGAACGTGACCTCCTGGATCTCGCGATACGCCGCATGGAGCGTGCGGTACTCGCCCGACGTGACGAAATCGATCCCCATCTTGTACTTGCGGGGGTAACCCTGCGAGCGATCCTCGACGGACAGCTCGAAGGCGTTGTGCTCGTCGTCGCGCGCGACCGTCACGGTGCGCGTCGGCGTCGTCATCCGCGCCGCAATCACATCGAGCTTCTCGCGCTGCTCGAAGAACGACTTGTCGCGCGCATCCTGCTCCAGGAGCGCCACCACGATCTCCGGCGGGTTGCCGCGCCGCGTGACCTGCTGCAGCAGCTTGCGATACGACATCATCCGCTGCAGGTACCGCTGCAGCGCGTCGCCGACGATCTCGCTGCCGTCCCCGAGCTTGACGACCCGCGATTCCACGGCGCGCCGAATCAGGAACGTCTCGAGCTCGCGCTCGTCCTTGATGTAGGTCTCCGTTCGCCCGCGCTTGGCGCGAAACAGCGGCGGCTGCGCGATGAAGATGTGCCCGCGATCGACGACCTGCGGCATCTGGCGATAGAAGAACGTCAGCAGCAGCGTGCGGATGTGCGATCCGTCCACGTCGGCGTCGGTCATGATGATGATGCGGTGGTACCGGAGCTTCTCGATGTCGAAGTCCTCCGGCCCGATACCGGTCCCGAGCGCCGTGATCATCGTCCTGATTTCTTCGCTGCCGATCATCTTGTCGAAGCGCGCCCGCTCGACGTTCAGGATCTTGCCCTTGATCGGCAGGATCGCCTGGAAGCGGCGGTCGCGTCCCTGCTTTGCCGACCCGCCTGCCGACTCGCCCTCGACGATGTACAGCTCGCTCTGCGCGGGATCGCGCTCCTGGCAATCGGCAAGCTTGCCGGGCAGACCGCTGCCTTCGAGCGCACCCTTGCGGCGCACGAGGTCGCGCGCCTTGCGCGCCGCCTCGCGGGCGCGTGCGGCATCGACCGCCTTGCCGATGACCTTCTTCGCGACAACGGGATTCTCTTCGAGATACTGCGCGAGCTTGTCGTTGACGATCGTCTCGACGATGCCCTTCACCTCGGTGTTACCGAGCTTCGTCTTCGTCTGCCCTTCGAACTGCGGCTGCGGAATCTTCACGCTGACGACGCCGGTGAGGCCTTCGCGGATGTCGTCGCCGCCGATGCTCGCGTCCTTCAGGTCCTTCGCCAGGCTGCTCTTGGCGGCGTACGCGTTGATGGTACGCGTCAGCGCCGAGCGGAAGCCGGACAGGTGCGTGCCGCCCTCGTGCGTGTTGATGTTGTTCGCGAAGGTAAACGTCAGCTCCGAGTAGCCGTCGTTCCACTGCAAGGCGATCTCGGCGTCGATG
>DASQAX010000118.1:0-3078 GCA_035635535.1 Vicinamibacterales bacterium
CTCCCGCGCGTCCCGGCGCCGCGCCGCGACCCTGCCCCTCGGCTGCCGCTCGGGGCAGCCCGAGCGCGCCAACGAACATCAGCACAATTGGGATTTGGGCTTTCACTCAGTCTTCCCCGCCGGCTTTCCGCTCTTCAACCCGTTATAGATGGCGTCGACGAACATGTCGGTGGTCCACGGCCCGCTATCGGATCCGTAACGCTTGCGGTACCCGGCGGTCGGGTTCGCGGCCTTCACCTGGTCGAGCGACATCCCCTTCTTCACCATGTCTTCGATGATGTCCTTGATGGTCGCCACCATGTCGCGGTAGTCCACGAGCTCGCCGTAGTCGGAGACACGCCCGTGGCCCGGCACGACCAGCGTTCGGCCCGGCTTCAGGACGAGCGGCATCGGCGGCACGGTGAGATCGAGGAGGCGGTTGAGCGCCTCGAGCTCGCCCTGGATGCTGCCGCCCCTGGCTGGATCGATCACGGGAAAGCGCCGGAGATCGACGATGTCGCCGGTCGCGATCACGTCCGCGCGGCGGAAGTGGACGAATACGTCGCCGTCGGACACCGCGCCAAGCTGGCGGATCACCTGCACCGCCTCGTCGTTCACGTAGAACGAGCGGTACTTCGAGGTGAAGGTCTCGGTCGGCCACATCGCCGTCGGCGCCGGCTTCTCGGCGCGGTTCTTCGGCGCGCTCATCCGCTGCAGGACGTTCTCGTGCGCGAGTACGGTCGCGCGCTCTTCGTCGGTGAAATTGTCGGGGTTGATCGGCACGCCCACGACGCCCACCTTGTCGTTGCCGCCGACGTGCTCGGGGTCCGCGCTCGTGTTGATGATCATGCGGATCGGCGCCTTCGTGATCGCGCGAACCGCCTCGAGCGTCTTCTCGGCCATCGCCTCCGAGCCGCTGTCTACCAGGATGACGCCGTCCTCGCCGAGATGCACCGTGACGTTGCCGCCTGCGCCGAAGATGACCCAGACGTTCTGACGGATCTGAATGGTGTCGAGCGTGCCGCTGTCGACCGCGCGCGCGGCGGGACGCTGCTGCGCCAGGACCCGATCGGATGACGTTCCACCGGCCGCGACGACGGCCATTGCCATCAGCCACGGAAGCGTCGATTTGACGCGAAATCTCGGTGCATTCATGGTCGGCGAAGCGTACACCATTTTGTTTTCGACGGGGCAAAACAGGGCGTGCCCCTCGTCCCGAGCGAGCGAAGCGAGTCGAGGGGCTGTGGTATATTCGCCGCGCTTTTTCCATAGTTTCGCGCAGGAGGAGCTTGGACATATGGGCCACTGGCTCGTCGTGATCTCAGCGCGCGGACTGCTGATCGTTCTCCTGTTCTTCTCGACTTCCTCGGCACAGTCGGTCTCCACCGCGCAAATCAACGGGGACATCAAGGACCAGAGCGGCGCGGGTCTGCCGGGCGTCACGATCACCGTGACCCAGACCGATACGGGGCTGACGCGCAGCGCGGTCAGCGGCGAGGAGGGCTCGTACATCCTGCAGAACCTGCCGATCGGTCCCTACCGGTTCGAGGCAGAGCTGCAGGGCTTCCGGAAGTTCGTCCAGACCGGCCTCGTCCTGCAGGTGAACGCGAACCCGACGCTCAACGTGACGCTGCAGCTCGGGCAGGTCGCGGAGACGATCACGGTTCAAGGCACCGCGGCGCTCGTCGAGACGCGCAACCCGGGCATCGGGCAGGTCATCACGAACCAGCAGGTCGTCGAGCTGCCGCTGAACGGCCGCCAGCTGACGGAGCTCGTGTTCCAGGCTGGCCTTGCGACCGGCGGGAAGGAAACAACCGACGCCCCGGGCGGCAACGCGCTGAACACCGGCGTCCGCAGCTACCCGAACACCACGATCGTCGTCGCCGGCGGCCTGTCGAACGGGATGACGTACCTGCTCGACGGCGGGACGCACAACGATCCGTTCAACAACCTGAACCTGCCGCTTCCGTTCCCCGACGCGATGCAGGAGTTCAAGGTGGAGACGAGCGCGCTCCCCGCGCAGTACGGGCACCACTCGGCCGCCGCGGTCAACGCGGTCACCAAATCGGGGACGAACACCTTTCATGGCGACGCGTTCGAGTTCCTTCGCGACCACCGCCTGAACGCCGCCAATGCCTTCGCCGCGATCGGCCCCGACGGCAAGCGGCGGGACGACGGGCTGCGGCGGGATCAGTTCGGCGGCACGCTGGGCGGCCCGATCGTGCAGGGCAAGCTGTTCTTTTTCGGCGGCTATCAGGGCACGAGGAAAAACGTCAGGCCGACCAGCTTCTTCCAGTTCGTGCCGACTGCGGCGATGCTCGCCGGAGATTTTTCGACGATCACGTCGCCCGCGTGCAATTCGGGCCGTACGATTGCGCTGCGCGCGCCATTCACGGGGACGAGCGTCTCGCCGGGCCAGTTCTCCCCCGCGGCACTTGCGCTCGTCTCGAAGCTGCCGAAGCCGATCAACGACTGCGGCCAGTCGTTCTTCGACCGCCGCACCGAGAACAGCGAGCACATGGCGCTCGGGCGCGTGGACTACCAGTGGAGCAACAACCACTCGCTGTTCGGCCGCTACCAGCTCGCGCGCCTCACGTCGAAGCCCGACAACGATCCGGACAACGTGCTCGCGTACGCGAACGGCCCCATTGACGACACGATCCACTCGTTCGTCGTCGGCGACACGTATCTCCTCGGCCCGAACACGGTCAATTCCTTCCGCGCCACCTACAACGACTCCGAGATCGACAAGGGCTACGTGCCGTTCTTCGACGCGAAGAGCCTCGGCGTGCGGAACATCGCGACGCCGCTGGCCGGCTTCACCGCCTTTACCGTGTCCGGCGGCTTCTCGCTCGGACCGACCGGCGCCAAGCCGAGCGCCATCGGCACGTCGGCCTTCCAGCTCGTTGACGACGTCAGCATCGTCCGCGGCGCGCATCAGATCGGGTTTGGCGCCAACTACATCCGTTCGGGCCTCCAGTCCACGTCGTACGGTGCGGCCGCCGGCAACTTCGCCTTCACCGGCGTGAACGCCGGTCTCGGCCTCGCGGACTTCCTGCTCGGCCGCCCCGCGACCTTTACGCAGGGCCAGATCTACGG
>DASQAX010000119.1:0-3609 GCA_035635535.1 Vicinamibacterales bacterium
GCGGACCTGAAGGTCCGCCTCTACGGTTGGCCTCGGGTCACCAACGAACGTCGACTGGCGTCGCGCCACTAACGGACGTAGAGGCGGACCTTCAGGTCCGCCTACGGAAAGATCTTCCCGGGGTTGAGAATGCCGTTCGGGTCGAACGCGGCCTTGACCCGCTTCATCAGCGCAATCTCGTCCGCCGACAACTCGATCGGCAGGTACGGCGCTTTCGCGAACCCGATGCCGTGCTCGCCGCTGATCGACCCCTCGAGCGCCACGACCCTGGTGAACAGGAATCGCTCCGCCTGCTTCGCGCGCGCCGCCTCCGCGGCGTCGCCGGGCTGCAGCAGCAGGTTCACGTGGATGTTCCCGTCGCCGGCGTGTCCGAACGACGCGACGCGGAGGTTGTAGGTCCGCTTCAGTTCCGCGATCACGTCGAACAGGTCGGGGACGCGGCCGCGCGGCACCACGACGTCGTGGTTGATCTTCACGAGTCCCAACGCCTTGAGCGCCACGGACGTCTGCCGCCGGAGCGACCAGATCGTGTCGCGCTCCGCCTCGCTCCGTGCGCGCGAGATCGCCCCGGCGCCGACGCTGCGGCACGCCTCCGCGACCGCATCGAGGTCCTCCTCGACCCCGCGCGCGGTGCCATCGACCTCGACGATCAGCGCGGCGCCGGTCCCGGGAGCGACGAGGCCGCCGCCGAGATTCTGCTCGATGGCCGCAAGCGAGTCGGTGTCGATCAGTTCCAGGGCCGCGGGCACGACACGACGGCGAATGAGCTCGGAGACCGCATCGACGGCGCCGCGAATCCCGTCGAAGGTCGCGAGCAGCGTCGCGTTCGCCAGCGGCTTCGGCACGAGCCGCAGGGTGATCTTCGTGATGATCGCCAGCGTCCCCTCCGACCCCACGAGCAGCTGCGTGAGGTCGTATCCGACGACGTTCTTGACGGCCTTCGAGCCGGTCTCGATCACGTCGCCGGTCGGCAGCACCGCCTCGAGCGCCAGGATGTAGCGCTTCGTCGTTCCGTACTTGAACGCGCGCGGTCCGCCCGCGCATTCGGCGACGTTGCCGCCGATGGAGGATTGATTGAGGCTTGCCGGATCCGGTGGGTAGAACAGGCCGACCTGCTCCACCGCGCGCTGGAGGTCGGCATTGATCACGTTGGGTTCGACGACCGCGAGCAGGTTCAGCTCGTCGATCTCCAGGATGCGAGTGAACCGCTCCATCGACAGCAGGACGCCGCCGCACGTCGGCACGGCGCCGCCGGTGAACCCGGTGCCGGCGCCGCGGACCACCAGCGGCACGCGCTCCGCGTTGCAGAGCCGCGCGACTGCGGAGACTTGTTGTGTGTCGGCCGGAATGACGACGACGTCGGGAGGGTGGCCTTTGCCGAGGGCGTCGACGCCGTACGTCTGGAGCGCGACGTCATCCGACCTGACGTGCTCGGAGCCGACGATGGTCTGCAGATTGGAAACGATGCGATGAGCTGGTTGATGCGACATTCACAGAAACGGGCCACGGAGACACGGAATCACGGAGATTCAATTGTATTTCCCGTCTCCGTGTCTTCGTGCCTCCGTGGCTCGGGATCAGCGAATGGCGCTCGCCTTCGGTTGGAGGCTCTCCGCAAGCCGCAGGATCCGCGTCGCTCCCTCACGAAGCTGATCCATCGACGTCGCGTACGAGATGCGCAGGTAGCCCGGCGCATCGAACCCTTCGCCCGGCGTCAGCGCGACGTGCTCCTGCTCGATCAGCTTCTGCGCGAAGTCCGATGAGCTCTTCACCTCGCCGCCGAGCAGCTCGGAGACGTCCGGGAACAGGTAGAACGCGCCGCGCGGCTTCACGCACTTGATCGCCGGGTTGGCGGTCAGCCATCCGTGTATCGCGTCGCGGCGGCGCCGATACTCGTCGAGCATCACCTTCACGCCGTCCTGCGGCCCGTTGAGCGCGACGACGCCGGCCTTCTGGACGATCGACGCGATGTTCGACGTCGTGTGACCCATGATCACGTTGAACGCGGCGGTCAGCTCCTTCGGCGCAATCGTCCAGCCCGCGCGCCAGCCCGTCATCGCGTACGTCTTCGACAGCGACCCGCAGATCACCGAACGGTCGCGGTGGCGGTCGAACAGCAGCTTCGGCAGGTTGTGGTTCACCTCGTCGTAAATCAGGTGCTCGTAGCAGAGGTCGACGATCACCCAGATCCCGCGCGCGGCTGCCGCGTCGACAATCGGTGTCATCGCCGCCACGTCGGTCAACGACCCGGTCGGATTGCAGGGCGAGTTGACGATGATCGCCTTCGTCTTCGGCGTAATCGCCGCGACGATCTTCTCCGGATGGACCGTGAACCCGTCGTCCGGCTTCGTCTGGACGATGACCGGCGTCGCCTGGGCGATCTTGATCTGCTCGGGAATCGTCGGCCAGTACGGCGCGTGCGTGATCACCTCGTCGCCGGGGTTGAAGAGCGCGAGCGCCGTGTTGAAGAGCGCCTGCTTGCCCCCGTTGGTGAGCACCACCTCCGCCATCGTCACGTCGATGCCGTAGTGACGCGTGTACTGCGCAGCGACCGCCTCGCGGAACTCGGGAATGCCCATCGCGTTGGTGTAGCGCGAGAAGTTCGCGTCGATGGCCGCCTTCGCCGCGTCCTTGACGTGCTGCGGCGTCGGGAAGTCGGGCTCGCCCGCGCCGAAGTCCACGATCTGATGACCGGCACGCTTCAGGCGGTCGGCCTCGGCCGCCACCTTCATCGTTGCCGAACCGGTCACATTGGAGAGACGCTGTGCGAGTACTGCGTTGGACATGCTGATCTGCCGGGTCCGAAAGGACCCGGCCTCCTCCACCTGTTATACGCCGACCTTAGAATGCTTCCGGCGCATCCACTGCTCAACCGTCGATGGCACCAGCCCGCGGACTTCCCCACCGAGGCTGAACACTTCCTTGATCAAACGCGAGCTGAGATAGGTGTATTGCTCCGCCGGCATCATGAACCCAGTCTCGAGCGTCGGCTCGAGGTGGCGGTTCATCAGCGCCATCTGGAACTCGTATTCGAAATCCGACACCGCGCGCAGGCCGCGAATCAGGGCGCTGGCGCGGCGGCGCCGCGCGTATTCGACGAGCAGGCCGTCGAAGGTGTCGACCTCGATGTTCGGATATTCCTTGAAGACCTCGCGGATGATGGCGACGCGCTCGTCCGCGGAGAACAGCGGGTTCTTCTCGGCGTTCACGAGCACCGCGACGATGATGCGCTCGAACAGGTGCGCGCTGCGCAGAATGATGTCGACGTGGCCGTTCGTCAGCGGATCGAACGACCCGGGAAAAATCGCGAGTCGACCCTGGGGCGGAACACCGGGCATCTCATTCTCCTCGGGATGCGGGATCCGGGATCCGGGATCCGGCGTGCGGATCCCCGATCCCCGATCCCTGATCCCGGCCTGTGTAAAACGTCAGCGTGCTGTCGCCGGACTTCACGTCGCGGACCCGGCACACCGACGCCGGCTCTCCGGGCTCCAAGCGGGTCGCGCGTTCGAGCACGACGAGACCGTTGCCCGCAAGACGACGGGCCGCCGCATCGAGTGCGGCGCTGGCGTTATCGATGTCGTACGGCGGATCCAGCAGGATCAGATC
>DASQAX010000120.1:0-8735 GCA_035635535.1 Vicinamibacterales bacterium
CCGACCAGGCGGATCAACTCGCGGTCGTGCGTGGCGACGAGGACGGTCGTGCCGCCCGCATTGATTTCACGGAGCAGGTTCATGATCTCGAGCGAGAGGTCCGGGTCGAGGTTGCCCGTCGGCTCGTCGGCCAGCACGAGCACCGGGTCGTTCACGAGCGCGCGCGCGATCGCGATGCGCTGCTGCTCGCCGCCGGACAGGTCGCGCGGGTACGCGTTCATGCGGTGCTGGAGGCCCACCCACTTGAGGACCTGGTGCGCGCGGCGCCGTTGCTGGTTCGACGGGACCCCGAGCACTTCGAGCACGAACGAGACGTTCTCGAAGACGGTGCGGGTCGGAATCAGCTTGAAGTCCTGGAAGATGAACCCGACGCCGCGGCGGTACTCCTGGACGTCGCCGCGCGAGAGCGTGGTGAGGTCGTGCCCGTTGACGAAGATCTCGCCTTCGCTCGGCTTCTCCTGGCAGAGGAGCATCCGCAGCAGCGTCGATTTGCCGGCGCCGCTCGGACCGGTGAGGAAAACGAATTCGCCCTTGTCGACGGTGAGCGTCAGGTCCTGCAGCGCGTACAAGCCGCGACTGTAAAGTTTCGAGAGGTGGTGCGTCTCGATCACGCTGCCTGTGCACCCGGCCCCAAAGGCGTTACTTGTTCGATTGGATGCACTCAGTATATCTCACTACGGACGATAACTCACAAGCTCGACACGCACATGGCCGAAGCCGGCGTCGAGGTCGAGCACCAGCGGCACACGGCGCTCGTCGTTGCTGAGCCAGATGGTCGAGGCGAGCGGCTGTCGATCCTCGACGCGCCGCTGCACCACCGGCGACAGGCGAAGGGCGTCGACGGTCTTTCCCTGCACGTTCACGGGTTCGACACCGTCCACCGCCAGCTCGACGACAAGGTTACGCCCGGCCTCGTTGACGGGAAACCTGATCCGTTCGCCGGCACGCAGCGGCAGCGTCCGCACGTAGAACAGCGCGGCGATCGCGTCGCGCGCGTGCGGCGCCATCGGCAGCACGATCGCGGCTTCGCCCCGGGCCTCCGCGACGGTCGGGCCGGCGCGGACGATGTGCGCGCGATCGTCGAAGACGAAGGCGCGCGTCACGTGTCGTGTGCCCTCGTTCTGGTCGCGCTCGTGCACCTGCGGCAGCAGGGCCGCGTCCGCCTGCGTCGCGAACACGTCCTGCGCCTCGAAGAACCGCGCCACCCACGGCGCGGTCGTCGCGGTGACGACCAGGCGATACTCCGGCGCCTCCACACCGATGGAGATGTCGCCCGCGGAAAGATTCACCCCGGCCCCGCCCCAGTCGACCCTGTACCGCGCCAGCTCTCCCACCTTGAACGGAATGCGCCCCGTGGCGGGAGGCACGACGGTCGCCGCCGTGGCGAGCCGTGCTTCCAGCTCCGGCGTCCATACGAGCTCATAGATGGTGGCGCCCGGGAAGCGGGCGCGCAATCTGTAGGGTTCAGGGGGTTCAGAGGGTTCAGTAGGTTCAATGGGGTCCCGCGTGACCACGAAGCGCACGCGCGCGTCGTGGAGCGCGGCAAGGGCGTCCATCGACGGAAACGTATTGATCGCGTCGGCGAGCGGGCCGTAGAACGATGGGCGCTGACCGCTGTAGCCGTTGACGATCCGCCGATGGTGCTCGAGCGACTGCACCATCGCAGGGGTCGCGTCGATGTCGAGGCCAACGGGAAGCACGGCAACCGCGCCAGGACCAGGCTCGCGCGCCAGCCATTGCCCCACATCGGTGTGCAAGGCGGGTGCGGTGGCAAGTGTGGGTGGCAGGTGCAGCATCTCGAGGGTGACGGCCGTCAAGAGCACCAAGACGGGCCAACCACGAAGACCGCGAAAGTCGCGAAGATTCACCTTCGTGTCCGTCGTGTCCTTCGTGGTTCCCGTTCTTTGTGTACTAAGCTCGCGGACCCCGAGCGCCGCGAGCACGCTCAGCCCGAACATGACGAGCACCGAGAAGCGCGCTGGCGCGCGAATCGCGCCGAACCCGAACACGAAGCGATGAGCAGCCGCGTAGATGGCGCGCGCGCCGTCAGGGCCCAGCGAGAAGACGAACCCGAAGGCGACCAACGCGATCATCGTCACCACGGCCGGCTTCGCGTCGCTTCGCCAGCCACGCCAGGCGCCCACGATTGCGAGCGCCATCAGCACGAAGCCTGGAAAGAGCTCGCGCTCGGGGCCCGTGCGCGGCGGCCCCGCCTCCGCTCTTCGAGCTTCGGCGGGCAGGTCGGCGGCCAAGACGTTGGAGGGAGGCTCCTGCGGACGCAACAGGCCAGTTCGCCCGTATAACACGTTGCCCGGCGGCGCCTGCAGATAGCTCGAGGCATACGCGGCGCTGCGGCCTGCCTCGTAGAGATTCCGGCCGAACCCTTCGCGCTGGGCGACGCGTCCGTAGACGATCGCGACCGGCATGACGAGAAGCCCCGCGAGGGCCGCCGCGTACGACAGCCGCCGCAGCACGGCGGTGTTACGCCATCGGCCGATGCCGGCGGCCAGTGCGACGCCGCCGACGACCAGCGCGAGGCCGCCGATGATGCCGTAGTACACCGACGAGATCGCCTGCAGCGCCGCGGTCACGGCGAGCAGCACGAGGTCGCGCGGGCGGCGGCCGGCCAGCAGCCGGTGCAGAAAGAAAAAAGCGAGCGGAAGAAAGTAGAGCGACTGCAGCTGCAGGTGAATGAGGTGCGCGAAGTGGTAGGAGCCGAATCCCCACGCGAGCCCGGCGAGATAGGCTCCCGCTTCCGTGCCAATGACCGCGCGCACGAACAGGTGCATGGCCAGCGCGCTCGCGACGAGCGACGCGAGGAGCAGCACGTTGTAGCAGAGCACGACGTCGTGCGTGACGGCGTAGAGCGGCGCGAGCAGCACGCTCTGCAGCAGCAGGTGATCGGAGTACGCCAGCGTTCCCGCCGCCGGGTAGAAGATGTTCGCGTTGAACACCGTGCCGTCGAACAGCGACGCGGGGTTGGAGAGGACCGCCTGCATCCCCCATCCGAGGATCCAGAGATTGAGATAGGGATCGCCGGGGCCGGACGGCGCGCCGAGCAGCGCGCGCGGATGGAGGACGAGCGGCCAGGTCGTCACGGCCGCCGCGGCAAGGTACGCGACGAGCGGCCGGAGCCAGCGGCGCACGGCTAGCCCTGCTGGAGCTCGCGCCTGAGCAGCTCGTTGGCGAGTGTCGGATTCGCCTTGCCGCCGCTCCCCTTCATGATCTGCCCGACCAGGAAGCCGAAGCCCTTCGTCTTGCCGGCACGGTATTCGGCAACGGTCGCCGTGTTGGCCGCGATGACGTCGCGCACGATGGCGAGCAGCGCGCCCTCGTCGCTGTTCTGCGCGAGCCCGTCGGCGGCAACGATGTCGTCGGCCGAACGGCCGGAGTCGTACATCTTCGCGAAGACGTCCTTCGCCGTCGAATGGCTGATGGTGCCGCTGTCCACGAGCGCGATGAGGCCGGCCAGCGCCGCGGGCGTCAGCGGCACCTGTTCGATGGCCGCGCCGCGGTCTTTCAGGGTGCGCAGCAGCTCGCCCATCACCCAGTTGCTGGCCGCCTTCGCGTTGCCGGACGCCGCCGCGACCTTCTCGAAATAATCCGCGAGCCCCGACGAGGAGGTGAGCACGCCTGCATCGTAGACGGGCAACCCGTAGCTCGCGACGAAACGCTGACGCCGCGCCTCGGGCAGCTCCGGCATGCTACCGCGCACCGCGGCGATGCGCGCCTCGTTCACGACGAGCGGCGGCAGATCGGGCTCGGGGAAGTAGCGGTAGTCGTGCGCCTCCTCCTTGCTGCGCATCGACACCGTCCGTCCCATGCCCGAATCCCACAGCCGCGTCTCCTGGACGACGCGCCCGCCGCCGTCCACGAGGCCGACCTGCCGATCGATCTCGTATTCGAGCGCCTTTTCGAGGTAGCGGAACGAATTGAGGTTCTTCACCTCCGCCTTCGTGCCCAAGCGCGCCTGCCCCGCCGGCCGCACCGACACGTTCGCGTCGCAGCGCAGGCTCCCCTCTTCCATGTTGCCGTCGTTGACGCCGAGCCACACCAGGATGTCGCGCAGCCGTTCGAAGAACTCCGCCGCCTCGGCCGCCGACCGCATGTCGGGCTCCGTGACGATCTCGATGAGCGGCACGCCGCTGCGGTTGTAGTCGATGTAGGTCCGCCGATCGGAGTCGGGAAACCCTTCGTGCAGCGACTTGCCCGCGTCCTCCTCCATGTGGATGCGCGTCAGGCCGACGCGCCGCATGTGGCCGCCGACCGTGATGTCGAGGGCGCCGCCGAGCGCGAGCGGCCGCTCGTACTGCGAGATCTGATAGCCCTTCGGCAGGTCCGGATAGAAGTAGTTCTTGCGGGCGAAGATCGACAGCGGCTGGATGTCGCAGCCGAGCGCGAGCGCGGCCTTGATGGCGTAATCGACAGCCGCGCGGTTGAGGACCGGCAGCGCCCCCGGCATGCCGAGGCAGACGGGGCAGACATGCGAGTTGGGCGGCGCGCCGAACGACGTGCTGCAGCCGCAGAAGATTTTCGTGCGGGTCTGCAGCTGCGCGTGAATCTCTAGCCCGATGACCGGTTCGTACTGCACGCTGTTTGCCCGGCCCTCACTTCGCTCGGGCTATACCTTCGGACCTGCGGCCTTCACCGCCGGGTCAACGTCCTTCTCGAACGGCTTGAAGTTCTCGACGAACATCGCGGCGAGCTTCTTCGCCTGCTCGTCGTACGCCGTCTTGTCCGGCCACGTGGTGCGCGCGTCGAGGACGCTGTCGGGGACACCGGGGCACGTCATCGGGATGTCGATGTTGAAGATGGCGTGCTTGCGGTACTGCACGTTGTCGAGCTGCCCGGTGAGCGCCGCCGTCAGCATCGCGCGCGTGTAGGCAATCTTCATCCGCGAGCCGACTCCCGGGGGTCCGCCGGTCCACCCGGTGTTCACCAGCCAGACGCGCGACTTGTGCGTCGCGATCCGCTCGCCGAGCATCTTCGCGTAGACGTTCGGGTTGAGCGGCAGGAACGGCGCGCCGAAACAGGTGCTGAAGGTCGCCTTCGGCTCGGTGACCCCCTTCTCCGTCCCCGCGACGCGCGCGGTGTAGCCGGAGAGGAAGTGATACATCGCCCCCTCGGGCGTGAGGCGCGCGATCGGCGGCATCGCGCCGTAGGCGTCCGCCGTGAGCATCACGACGTTCTTCGGATGACCGGCCTGACCAGAGGGAATCGCGTTGGGGATGAAACTGAGCGGGTAGGAGCTGCGCGTGTTCTCGGTGTAGCTCAGGTCGTCGAGATCCATGTCGCGCGAGTCGGGATCGAGCACGACGTTCTCGAGGATGGTGCCGAAGCGGCGCGAGGCGTCCCAGATCTGCGGCTCGGCCTCCTTCGACAGCTTGATCACCTTCGCGTAGCAGCCGCCCTCGAAGTTGAAGATGCCGCGCTCGCTCCAGCCATGCTCGTCGTCGCCGATCAGCCCGCGCTCCGGGTCGCTCGAGAGCGTCGTCTTGCCGGTCCCGGAGAGGCCGAAGAAGAGCGCCGAGTCACCGCCCCGGCCGACGTTGGCCGAGCAGTGCATCGAGAGCACGCCCTTGAGCGGCAGCGTGTAGTTGAGGATCGTGAAGATCGATTTCTTGATCTCGCCGGCGTAGTTCGTCCCCGCGATGAGCACGAGCTTGCGGCCGAAGTGGACGTAGACCGCCGTCTCGGTGCGCGAGCCGTGGCGCGCCGGGTCGGCCTTGAACCCCGGGCAGTCGATGACCGTGTAATCGGGACGGTGCGTCGCGCACTTGCCGGGGTCGGTTTCGGGAATGAACATGTTCCGCGCGAACAGGTTGTGCCAGGCGAACTCGGTGACGACGCGCACCGGCAGGCGGTAGGCGGGGTCGGCGCCGCCCCACGCGTCGAGGACGTAGAGCTCCTTGTCCCGCACGTAGGTCATCATGTCGCGGTGCAGCGAGTCGAAGTTCGCTTCGGTGATCGGCCGGTTCAGCGTGCCCCAGGCGATGTTCTGCTCCGTGGTCGGCTCCTTCACCGTGAACTTGTCCTGCGGCGAGCGGCCGGTGTGCTGGCCGGTGCGCGCGACCAGCGGCCCTTCCGACGCGAGGATCGCCTCGTTGCGCCGGATCGCAATTTCGTACAGAACCGCAGGACTCAGGTTCCAGTGAACGGGTCCCGACCGCACGATGCCGAGGGCCTCGAGACCGTGCGCCCGCTCGACCTGTGTGCTCATGTGCGGATTCTCCTCGGTAAAAGAGCCAAAAACAAAAACCGAATCGTACTGTATAGTTGGAGCCGCGGTAAAGGACTGAACCGCGCCAGCCGTATTTCATGAGCAGAACGCCTCCTCGGCGAGTGCCCTTGACAGCCGCCGGCGCCGCCGCGCCGCTTGCGCCACTGTCGAGAGATTCGCAGCTGGCGGCCGAGATCAAGGGTCTCGTCGCCGGCGGCGAGCGCGACGTTGCGCGCGAACGGTACGGCGAGCTGGTCGCCCATCAGCAGCGGCGGGCGGTTCGCATCGCCTACCAGTACCTGCGCGACGTGCACGATGCCGACGAGGCGGTGCAGGACGCCTTCATCAAGGTGTTCACGCACATCACCAGTTACCGCGAAGACCGTCCGTTCGAAGTCTGGTTTACGCGCATCCTGGTGAATGCGTGCCTCGACCTGCGGAAATCGCGGTCGCGGCGGCTGCGGTGGGCCGTGCCGATGTCGTCGACCGGCGACGTCCCGCCGGCCGAGCCGGTGACCCAGGAGCAGACGCCCGAGCAGCGGCTGGTGTCCAGGGAACGCGCGAACGAGATTACGGAGGCGGTGGAATCGCTTCCCGCTCGCCAGCGCACGGTGTTTACGATGTGCCACCTCGCCGAGCAGACGACGGCCGAGGTGAGCCAGGCGCTCGGGTTGAGCGAAGCGACGGTGCGAGTGCATTTGTTCCGGGCCATCCGCAAGCTGCGGCGTCTCCTGGAGCGAAACTGATGAAGGCAAGCCATCTTTCCGACGATCGACTCATCGAGCTCTGCGTGATCGACGAGGCTTCGGCCACCGAACAGCAGCACCTGTCCGCCTGCGCGCGATGCGACGCGCGGCGCGGGCGCCTGCGGCGGCTGCTCGACGAGGTGTCGGACACGGCGACCGCGGCGGCTGACGCCGCCTTCACGCCGGAGCGGCTCGTTCGCCAGCAGGCGCGCATCCTCGCCCATCTGCAGCACGAAGGACGCCCCGCGCGCGTGATCGCGTTCCCCGCCGGCCACGGCGCGCACGAGCCGATGGTCTCGCGCACCCGTCCGGGCTCGCGCTGGATTGCCGCGGCGGCCGTCGCCGGCCTCCTCGTCGGCGGGATTGCCGGCCGCTTCGGCCACGATTACTCCTTCGGCCGTCCCGGTCTCTCCCGCGTCATCGTCGCGCGGACCGCGGAACAGCCCGAGCTGCGCGCGTCGGACGGCTCGACCGCCACGATCCGCGAGGTCACCGCGTCGATCTCCGACGACGAGTTCCTCAATCAGCTCGAGATCGCCATCGACGGGCCCTCGGCGGCCGCGCTCCAGCCGATCAACGAACTGACGCCCCGCTCATGGGAAGTTCGTTAGTGCCTTGCCGCCCCTGATCTTCCGCAAAGGCCTCGACCTCAAGCACGAAGTCGCCGGAACGCTCGCCGAGAGTTACCACAGCGATCTCGTCGCGTCGATCAAGGAGCACGAGTACCGCTACGGCTCGGGCCGGCTGACGCTTCACCTCGCGCGCGAGTTCGGCTTCTGCTACGGCGTCGATCGCGCGGTGGACTACGCCTACCAGGCGCGGAAGCGTTTCCCCGATCGTCGCGTCGTCCTCACGGGCGAGATCATCCACAACCCGCACGTCAACGAGCGGCTGCGCGCGCAGGGGATACGCTTCCTGACCGACGCGGGCGAGTCGATCGACGCGCTGACGCCCGACGACGTCGTCCTCCTTCCGGCCTTCGGCGTCACGATCGAGCTGCTCGAGGCGTTCGAGCGCCGCGGCTGCACGCTGGTGGACACGACGTGCGGGTCGGTGCTCAACGTCTGGAAGAACGTGAAGCGCTATGCCGCCGACGGCTTCACGTCGGTGATCCACGGCAAGTACTGGCACGAGGAAACGCGCGCCACGGCGTCGCAGGCCTCGCGCGGCGGCGAGGGCCACTACCTGGTGGTCCTGAACCGGGAGGAGGCCGCGGTCGCCTGCCGCTACATCCGCGGCGGCGCCGCCGCGGACCCGTCCCGAGCGGAGTCGAGCGAGCGCGGCGCGTTCCTCGCGCGCTTCGAGCACGCCATCTCGCCCGGCTTCGACCCGGACCTGCACCTGCAGCGCATCGGGTGCGCGAACCAGACGACGATGCTCAGCTCGGAATCGCTCGACATCGGCGAGATGTTCCGCGCCGCGATGCGGGAGCGGTACGGCGAGGCCGGCGCGGCCACGCGGTTCCGTGCGTTCGACACCATCTGCAGCGCGACCCAGGATCGCCAGGATGCCGTGGCGGCGCTCCTCGACGCGCAACCGATGGACCTGATGGTCGTCATCGGCGGCTACAACAGCAGCAACACGTGCAACCTCGCGCGGATGTGCGAGCCGCGCCTGCCCACCTATCACGTCGCGGAGCCCGACTGCCTGGTCTCGGCAGCGGAAATCCGCCACAAACCGGTTGGCGCCCGGGAAGAATGTGTCACAGAGGGCTGGCTGGCGCCGCACGGCCCGCTCGTCATCGGCTTGACGTCGGGCGCCTCGACGCC
>DASQAX010000121.1:0-3013 GCA_035635535.1 Vicinamibacterales bacterium
GCAACCCGAACGTCGGCGTCTACGCGCAGGACGAGTGGAAGGTCGCGTCGCGCCTGACCGTCAACGCCGGCGTCCGGTACGACCTGCAATGGCTCGAGACGGTCGAGACCGACACCAACAACATCTCGCCGCGGCTCGGCATCGCGTGGACGCCGTCCGCATCGCGGCGGACGATCGTCCGGGGGAGCGTGGGACTCTTCTACGATCGCGTCCCGCTGCGCGCGCTGGCCAACGCGCTGCTATCGGCCGGGAACACGACGGACCTGAATCAGCTCCGCCAGATCAACGTCAGCCTGTCGCCGGCGCAGGCGGCCGCCCCCGTCTTCCCGGACATCCTCGCCGCCGCGGTGCCGTCGGTGACGCTGGTGAACCTGACGACGCTGGATCGGCGGATGCAGAACGCGTACTCGCGGCAGGCGAGCGTCGAGCTCGAGCGGCAGCTGGGCGACCGCACCGTGTTCAGCGTCGGCTACCAGTACGTTCGCGGCCTCCACCTCATCATGTCGATCAACCAGAACGTGCCTGCGTGCGTCGCCGCGGGAACGAACAACGGGTGCCGGCCGATCGCCGAGTACGCGAACAACAGCCAGTACTCGTCGCGCGGCGACTCCGATTACCACGGCCTCCAGATGTCGTTCGTCCAGCGGCCGGCCGCGTGGGGCAATTACCGCGTGTCGTACACGCTGTCGAAGTCGATGAACGACGTCGGCGAGAACTTCTTCAGCGGGCCGATCGACCCGTTCGATCTCTCGAAGGACAGGGGCCGCTCGGACGACGACCAGCGCCACCGCCTCGTCGTCACCGGCGCGCTGCGCAGCTCGACGGAGCCGGCGGGCACGGCATGGGAGCGGCTCTCGCACAACCTGCAGCTGTCCGGCATGCTGCAGTCCTACTCGGCGCTGCCGTTCAACATCACGTCGGGCGTCACGACCATCCAGGGCACCGGGGGGCGGCCCGTCGTCGATGGCGCGTTCATTCGCCGCAACGCGGGCATCGGCAGCGCTTTCTTCACGCTGAACGTGCGGGCAGGCCGTGCGTTCCGGATCAACCAGCGCGCGGGCGTCGAGGCGTTCGTGGAGGTGTTCAACGTGACGAACCGGCGCAACGACCTGACGCGCAACACCAACTTCGGCACGGGGACGTATCCGTCGAGCCCGTCGCCCACGTTCGGACAGGTGACCGCGGTCGGCGATCCGAGGACGGCGCAGGTCGCGCTTCGACTGACGTTCTGAGAATCCGAAGGGCGATAGACTCCCTCCATGGTCGGTCCGCTGGCGATGGCTCTCGCGGTCATGGCGGCCCAGTTCGCGCAGGCCGGCACGGGCGAGCTTCGACTTCGCGTCACCGACCAGAGCGGCTCGCCGCTGCAGAGCGTCGTTGACATCACCAGCAGCACCAACGACTATCGCGAGACGGTCGACACCGACGAAGGAGGCACGGTCGACGTCAAGCGCCTGCCGTTCGGCACGTACGGTCTCGCCGTGCGGCGCGACGGGTTTGCGACCTTCTCGGGCAGGTTCGAGATTCGCTCGATCGTCCCGATCGACTACCCGGTGGCGCTCACCATCGCGCCGATCCGCTCCGAGGTCACCGTCGGCGCGGCGGACACGTTGATCGATCCGCAGCAGACGGCGGCCGTGCAGCGAATCGACGTCGACACCGTGCAGCGTCGAACCGCGCTTCCAGGCCGCGCGCTGCCGGAGCTGGTGAACACGCAGCCCGGCTGGCTGCTCGAAGCCAACGGCGTGCTGCATCCGCGCGGGTCCGAGTACCAGACGCAGTACGTCATCGACGGGCTGCCGCTCACCGACAATCGTTCCCCCGCGTTCGCGGCCGAAGTCGAAGCGGCGGACGTGCGCGGCGTCAGGGCGATGACCGGCGGCTATCCCGCCGAGTACGGCCGGAAGCTCGGCGGCGTCATCGAAGTCGTCACGCTCGGAACCGCACGGAGCGGCCTCCATGGGAGCGTCAACACCTCCCTCGGCAGTTTCAGCACCCTCGATGGCACGGCCGCCGCCGAATACGCCTGGCCGCGAGCCGTGCTCGGCGCGAGCGTCGGCGCCGCGGACACTGATCGATACCTCGATCCGCCCGTCGAAGAGAACTTCACCAACCATGCGACGACCTCGCACGGAACCATCCGCTTCGAACGCGATTTCTCCCGCGCCGATCGGCTGGGCGTGATCGTGCGCCGGGGCCAGGCGAACTTCCTGGTCCCCAACGAGCTGCGGCAGGCCGAAGCAGGACAGCGGCAGGACCGTGCCAGCCGTGAAACCATGGGGCAGTTTTCGTATCAGCGAACGTTCTCGACTCCCGTCGTGGCCGATGTCCGTGGGATGGCACGACGGCTCTCGGCCCGCCTGTGGTCGAACGAGGCGGCGACACCGATCGCGGTCGATCAGGATCGCGGGTTTCGGGAGGTGTACGTCAAGGCGACGATCGCCGGGCACGCAGGCGTCCACGAATGGAAGGCAGGCGGCGACGTGAGCGATGCCGCCGTGCGCGAAGACTTCGCGTATCGCATCACCGATCCCGGCGAGTTCGACGACGGCGTTCCGCAGGCCTTCGGCTTCGCGGATCGGCGGCGTGACGTGGAGCGCGCGCTGTTCGTGCAGGACCGCGTGCGCGCCGGCCGCTGGACGGTCGACGCGGGCGTTCGCTGGGACCAGTACCGGTTCGTCGTCGATCGGGATGCCGTGAGTCCCCGCGTGGCCGCCGCGTGGGCATGGCCGGGGATGAACCTCGTGCTGCGCGGTTCCTACGATCGCGCGTTTCAGACTCCGGCGTTCGAGAACCTGCTGCTGGCAAGCTCGCCGGCCGTCGAGACACTCGGTGGGGACGTGGTCCATCTCGTCGTCCGCCCGTCGCTCGGGCACTTCTACGAGGCCGGGCTCTCGACTGTGCTGTTTGGCGCCGGCCGCCTGGACGCGAGCTACTTCGTCCGGATGATGACCAACTTCGCGGACGACGATCTGCTGCTCAACACGGGGGTCAGCTTTCCGATCGCGTTCGA
>DASQAX010000122.1:0-1657 GCA_035635535.1 Vicinamibacterales bacterium
GTCTGGTCCTCGCCGCGCCAGTAGTCGCGCGCGTTGTCGCGGTACTTGCCGTTCCACTCGCACCACCGCACCGGGAAGTTGCCGACCTGGTAGCCGCCGTTCCCGAGGTCCCACGGCTCGGCGATCAGCTTGGTGCCGCACAGCGTCGGGTCCTGGTGCACGACGTCGAAGAACGCCGACAGCCGATCGACGTCGTACAGCTCGCGCGCGAGCGTGGAGGCGAGGTCGAAGCGGAAGCCGTCGACGTGCATCTCCCTCACCCAGTAGCGCAGCGAATCCATGATCAGCTGCAGGACGTGCGGGTGACGCATGTTCAGCGTGTTGCCGGTGCCGGTGTAGTCGACGTAGTAGCGCTGGTCCTCTTCCGAGGGGCGGTAGTACGCCGCGTTGTCGAATCCCTTGAACGACAGCATCGGGCCGAGGTGGTTGCCTTCGCCGGTGTGGTTGTAGACGACGTCGAGGATCACCTCGAGACCGGCGGCGTGCAGCAGCTTCACCATCCCCTTGAATTCCCTGATCGCGCCGATCGGATCCCGGTCGGCGGCGTATTCGTTGTGGGGGGCGAAGTAGCCGTACGAGTGATAACCCCAGTAGTTCCGCAGCCCCTTGTCGAGCAGGTGCTTCTCGTGCACGAACTGGTGCACGGGCAGCAATTCGACGGCGGTGATGCCGAGCGAGGTCAGGTAGTCGATGGAGGCCGGGTGCGCGAGGCCGGCGTAGGTGCCGCGCAGGTGCCCTGGCACCTCATGGCGGAGCTTGCTGAACCCCTTGACGTGCACCTCGTAGACGACGGTCTCGTGCAGCTTCCGGCCCGGCCGCCGATCGCCGCCCCAGTCGAACTCGTCGTCGATGACGACTGACTTCGGCATGTACGGCGCACTGTCACGGTCGTCGCGCTGCAGGTCGTCGCCGCCGAGCGGATACGGAAAGACGGCGTCGTTCCAGTCGATGCCGCCGGCGATCGATTTCGCGTAGGGGTCGACGAGCAGCTTGGCGGCGTTGCAGCGCTTCCCCTGCGCGGGGTCCCACGGCCCATGGACGCGGTAGCCGTACCGCTGACCCGGGCGCACGCCGGGCACGTAGCCGTGCCAGCAGAAGGCGGTTTTCTCGGGGAGCCTGATGCGCGTCTCGCGGTCGTTCTCGTCGAAGAGGCACAACTCGACGCGTTCGGCGACCTCGGAGAAGACGGCGAAGCTGGTGCCGCGTCCGTCCCACGTGGCGCCGAGCGGAAACGGCTCGCCGGGGCGGATGGCCGCGCCGGCCGCCGGCGCGGTGGAGTCGGGGGAGAGAGTCGCGGTGCTCATGTGACGGCGGTTTGCAAGGCGAGCGCCGCACACCGGGCGGATCCGCACGCGCGCGCGCCGCGCGCACGTTTGCGCCCGCGGGTCCGCCATTTTTCTGCAGGAAAGCGGCCGGCAGGGACGGCATCGGTCGTGCTACCTCTGCCGCTGATGATGGAAGACCGGATTCCCGGCCCCGAAGGCCCCACCGCACGCCCCATGGCACGGGTGCTGATCGTCGATGACGAGGAGTCGATCCGCCGCCTCGTCTCGAAGTGGAGCGACGTGTCGGGCTACCAGGTGAAGGCCGCGAGCAGCGCCGAAGCGGCGCTGCTGATGATGCACGCGTGGACGGCGGACATCGTCGTCTGCGACAT
>DASQAX010000123.1:0-10280 GCA_035635535.1 Vicinamibacterales bacterium
TTCTCTGCGTTTGCGGGCGGCGGCGGCGGTGGCGGCGGCGTCTACGGCGGCGGCGGTGGTGGCGCGGCGCAGAATTCGAGCGGCGGGGGCGGCGGCGGGGGGTCGTCGTTCACCGCGGCGGGCGCAACCGGCGTCACGCACCAGCAGGGCGTACAGAGCGGCGCCGGCCGTGTCGTGATCTCGTGGGGAAACTGAATCAGTCGACCCACATCATCGTGGCGATGCCGAGCGCGATGAGCACGATCTGACGGAGGGAGCTGGCGTCGGTCCGTCCCCGGTGAAGCCCGGGAATGAGATCGGCCATCGCGACGTAGAGGAAGCTCGACGCCGCGATCACGAGGAAGTACGGCAGCGTCCGCGGCATCACGTCGACGGCGAGGAACGCGCCGATCGCACCGGCCACGCTGGCGAGCGCCGACAGCACGTTCAACATCAGCGCCCTTCGCCGCGAATACCCTGCGTGCAGCAGGATTGCGAAGTCGCCGATCTCCTGCGGGATTTCGTGCGCGGCGATGGCAATCGCCGTGCTCACGCCGAGCGGCACCGACGTCAGCACCGCCGCGCCAATCACCGCGCCGTCGACGAAGTTGTGGAACGTGTCGCCGATCATCACCGAGGCGACGCTGCTCTCGTGCACCTCGCAGTCGTGCGTGTGGCAGTGGCGCCACAGCACGAGCTTCTCGAGGATGAAGAACAGCATGATGCCGCCCAGCAGCGTCGCGAACACGCGGGCGGCGGGCAGGCTCTCGAGCGACTCCGGGAGGAGTCCCATCATCGAGATGCCGAGCAGGGCGCCGACGGCGTAGCTGACCAGCCACGGAATCAGCTTCGATCGCAGCGGGTCGTGGATGAGAAGTACGCCGGAGGCGATGAGCAGGCCGCCCAGGCCGCCGAGGAGGCTGAGCCCGAGCGCAATCCAGAACGTCGGCACGCGCTGGAATTTTACGACGCTACATATCCCTTCCGCGCGCGAACTGTGAGATGACGGTTGTTGCGGACGTCCACCTTGATGGCGTGCCACTTCCCGTCTTTCTTTCCGCCGTTGTTGTAGCCGATGTAGTACTGCATGCTCAATTCGTCGGCCAGCCGCTGCGTGGCGGCGCCGAGATCGCCGAAGCCGCGCACGATCTCCGTGCGGCCGCCGGTGTCGTCGGTGATCGAGCGCAGCGCGTTTTCGTTCACGTGCTCGTTGCCGGTGCGGCCCCACACGCCGCCAATCGGCGGGAAGCCGATCTGGGGCGCGAACGGGAAGCGCCCGCCCGGGAAGCGGCCGCGGCCGCGCGGGATCGGAATCGGGAAGCGCGGGCCGCTCGGCTGCCGCGGCTGCGGCGTGAAGGTGGACACGTCGTCGCCGTCCACCCCGAGCGCGTAGACCATCACTTCGCTCTCGCGAATCAGGGTGCGCAGCTGGCTCACCGACGTCCGGCTGTTGGTGTCGTTGCCATCCGAGATGACGAGCAGCGCCTTCTTCTGGTTGCGCCCGTCGGCCGCAATCGGCAGCGCCTGTGCGATGGCGTCGTACATCGCGGTGCCGCCGGCCGCGGTCACCTGCCCCGCCGCGCGGCTGATCGCGCGCCGATCGTAGGTCCATCCCTGCAGCAGGTCCGGCACGCTTGCAAACTGCATGAAGAACAGCTCGTCGTCCTTGCCGAGCAGGTCGTAGATGAAGCGGTCGATGGCGTTCCGGGCCGACGACATCTTCTCCGGCGTCATGCTGCCGCTGGTGTCGAGCAGGATGCCGAGGCTGACAGGCACGCGCTCGTTGCTGAACTGCGCGATTTCCTGCAGCTCGCCGTCCTCGTACACGTTGAAGTCGTCCTTGGTCAGGCCGGAGACGAAGTGTCCGTTGTCGTCGCTCACGGTCGCCGTGACGTTCACGAGCTCGACGCCGCTCTTGAAGCGGAACGGGTCGCCCTGTGACTGGGCCGCCAGCGACGTGACCGCCGCGGCCATGACGACGGCGAGGGCGGCGGAGCGAAGACGAATGGAGCGCATGACTTACCTCACAGCCTGGGCGAGTTGAACCTGGTTCGTGCGCCGATCGATGTGCCGCACCACGCCGTCGCCGCTGCGGAACGTCACGCGATACCGCGCGACATCCGAAACGTTCGGCACGTTGACGACGAACGGCGATTCGTCGCCGGGCGCCAGCGCGCTGAAATCCAGCGGCGCGCGGCCGCTCGCCACGAACGCGCCGCTACGGTCGAAGGCGAACACGACGGCGGTCACGCGGTTGACCGCCGCACCGCCCGCCGGATTCTTCACCAGGCCGGACACCGTGAGCGTGGTGCCCTGGCGCTGGTACCGCATCGACAGCAGCTCGAGCGGCGAGGGCGCCTTCGCCGCCGCGGGTGCGCTGTCCGCGACTCGCGACGACACGAACACGCCGCCGGCGATGAGCAGCAGCATCACCGCGCCTGCGGCCAGCTTGATCACCGGCCGGCCGCGAAGCCCTTCCGTCGTCCGGTCGAACACCGATCCTACGGCAAGTCCCTCAAGAAGAGGCGTCTCAGGGGAGGGCGGCGCCATCGCGGTCGAAAGCGCCGCGATTCGCGCGCGCGCGCGTTCACGCTCTTCGCGTCCGACGCGCCACGACAGCGCGCCGAAGCCGGCGGCGGCCGCGAGTGACAGGGTAGTAAGCGTGAGAAGTACAACGTCCATCTTGATTTACTCCGTTGGGCCGACCTGCCCGCCTCCGCGCTTCTCGCTACGGCGGGTCGGCCTCTACGACCTTACCGCAGCGTGAACTCGACCGCCACTTCGACGAGGACGTCCACGGGAACCCCTTTCCTCATGGCCGGGGCAAATCGCCACTGCTTCACCGCGCTGATCGCGCGCTCCTCCAGGCCGTAACCGAGGCCCTGCAGCACGTGCGCGTCGCCGACGCTGCCGTCGCGCCGCACGACGACCTCCATCAGCACGTCTCCCGTGATGCCGCGGCGGCGCGCCTCTTCGGTATAGGTCGCCTTCACCTCGCGCAGCAGGCGTGGCGGCTCGACGCCGCTGCCGGGGCGGTACGGTCCGCCGCCGGTGCCGCCGCCTTCGCCGTCGCCAATGCCCGACCCGAGCCCTTCGCCGTTGCCCGTCCCCTGGCCAGACCCGACGCCGCCGTTTGCGCCCGGTCCGTTGCTGTCGGGCCCTTCGACCGCGTGCTCGATGGCGCCTTGGCGATCGCGATCGTTGGCCGCGACGGTTTCAACGGGCGCGACGATCACCTTCGCGGGCGTCGGCTCGGGAGCAGGTTCCGGCGTCGGCGGTTGAATGACTGGTTGAACCGGTGTCGGCTTCGGTATGTCCTCCTCGCGCGCCGTCGTCATGACCGGCTTCTCGCTGACGCGCGGAACCGAAACCTGCAGGCGCGACTCGCCCCGGCGCGCGATCTTCGGCGCCGGACGTGGCTGGCGCAAACCGCCGCCGCCTCCGCCCCCGCCGGGTCCCGGGCTCAGGAGGAAGACGAGGTGTGTTTCCTCGTGCACCGAATCCTCCACGGGCGCGGTCTCGGTGCGATCCATCGACAGCACGATGAGGAGCAGTGCCACCGCGGCGTGCGCGACGAGCGACAGCACGACCGGCTTGCGTGTCTCGCGCGGCGCGCGGGCCGGCTCGAACAGCTCCGTCGCCGGCTGCGCATGCAGCGCGAGCGCCGCCTCGCGCAGGCGCCGTGCCGAGCGCGCCGGGTTCGCGACGTGAATGAACGGCGTGTCGGGAACGAAGCTCAGGTCGCCGCGGCCGAGGAGCGTGCGGACGGCGTCCGCCGGCACGCCCGCCGCGCGAGCGACTTCGTCGACCGTGAAGACTTCCGTGAGAGAACCCTGGGACATTGACGGTAAAGGGCACGAGGCAAAAGCCTTGCCTCATTTGAGACGCGAAATCTGGGGCAATAACGCGGGAAGTGACGACGGGCAGTGTCCTTGGGAATGGTCGAGCTGTCCTCTAACCCTTGAACCCTTCGGCGAACTTGTAGCCCTCGCGCTCCGCGAGCAGCCGCACGGGCTTGAAGCCGGCCGCCGCCAGGCCGCCGACGACCCCGCCGGCGGCCTCGTACGCCTCGTTGGGCGCCTGTCGTTTGAACACGCTCGCGATGCCCGTCGCGGGCCCCGCTTCGATGGTCATGACGCGTCCGCCCTGACGCAGCACGCGCCGCCACTCGCGCATCGCCGCGAGCCGCGCGTCCGCGTCGAGTGACGACACGAGACCGTGCACGCCGTGCACGACGACGAGATCGAACGCGTCGCTCTCGAACGGCAGCGACGCGAGCGGCGCGACCTTCACGTCGACGAGGACGCCAGCACTCGCCGCGGCGCCATGCGCACGCGCCGCGTCGCGCTCGTCCGCGACGGCGATCGCCGCATGTCCGCTGAGCCCGACCTTCGCGGCGATCGCGCTCGCGACGGCCGCATCGTCAACACCGACCTGCAGGACGCGCTCGCCCATGCGCACCGCGCTCATCGTCACGGGCAGCGGTTCGACGGCTGATTTGCGAAAAAACATGTGATTTTCATCATGGTATAGTCTGCGATCGTGACTGCACCAGTTCAAATTGCGCCCGCGCGCGGCAAGCTCGGCGTCCTTCTCGTCGGGCTCGGCGCGGTCGCCACGACGACGATCGCCGGAGTGTTTACCATCAGAAAGGGACTGGCGCCGCCGATCGGATCGCTCACGCAGATGGGCACGATCCGGCTGGGCAAACGCACCGAAGGCCGCTCGCCGAAGATCAACGAATTCGTTCCGCTCGCGGATCTCAACGACATCGTCTTTGGCGGCTGGGACATCTTCGAAGAGGACTGTTACGGCGCGGCGCGCACGGCGGGCGTGCTCGAGAGCTCGCAGCTCGAGAGAGTGCGCGACGAGCTCGAAGCCATCCGGCCGATGCCCGCGGTGTTCGATCAGCGCTACGTCAAGCGTCTCCAGGGGCCGAACGTCAAGAAGGGCAAGAACAAGCGCGACCTCGCCGAGCAGGTGATCGCGGACATCCGCGGCTTCAAGGAGCGGAACGGCTGCGATCGCCTGGTGATGGTGTGGACCGGCAGCACCGAGGTCTACATGAAAGAGGCGGCGGTGCACGCGTCGGTTGCGACCTTCGAGAAGGGGCTCGACCAGAGCGACGACGCGATTCCGTCGAGCATGGTGTACGCCTACGCCGCGCTGCGCGAGGGCATTCCCTTCGCCAACGCCGCGCCGAACCTGACCGCGGACGTGCCGGCGATGCTGGAGCTCGCGTCGCGCACCGGCGCGCCCGTCGCCGGCAACGACATGAAGACGGGGCAGACGCTGATCAAGACGATCATCGCGCCGGGCCTGAAGGCACGGCTGCTCGGCGTGCGCGGGTGGTACTCGACCAACATCCTCGGCAACCGCGACGGCGAGGTGCTCGACGACCCCGAGTCGTTCAAGACCAAGGAAGAGAGCAAGAAGTCGGCGCTCGAATACATCTTCCAGCCGCACCTCTATCCCGATCTCTACAAGGACCTGTGCCACGTCGTCCGCATCAATTACTACCCGCCGCGCGGCGACAACAAGGAGGGATGGGACAACATCGACCTGATCGGGTGGCTCGGCTACCCGATGCAGCTGAAGATCAACTTCCTCTGCCGCGACAGCATCCTCGCGGCGCCCATCGTCGTCGACTCCGCGCTGTTCCTCGATCTGGCGAGGCGCGCCGGCATGTCCGGCATCCAGGAGTGGCTCTCGTTCTACTTCAAGGCGCCGATGCACGCCCGCGAGGTCTACCCCGAGCACGACCTGTTCATTCAGCTGATGAAGCTGAAGAACACGCTGCGCCACATGCAGGGCGAGGAGCTGATCACCCACCTCGGGCGCGAGTACTACGATTGACGCGAACATCACCTGGGACGGGAACCCGCCATGGCTGACAAGAAACCACCAGCTGAAATCGCGGATCTGCTGCAGGAAGATCGCACCTTCCCGCCGCCGCCGGAATTCCGGGCGCAGGCCAACGTCAACGACGAAGGCGTCTATGCGCGCGCCGAGAAGGACCCGGAAGGCTTCTGGGCGTCGTTCGCCTCGGAGCTGGAGTGGTCCACGCCGTGGACGACGGTGCTCGACTGGAAGCCGCCGCATGCGAAGTGGTTCGTCGGCGGCACCATCAACGCGAGCGTCAACTGCGTCGATCGCCACGTGCGCGGGCCCCGGCGCAACAAGGCCGCGCTCATCTGGGAAGGCGAGCCCGGCGACCGCCGGACGCTGACCTATTTCGATCTCCACCGCCAGGTCGGCCAGTTCGCCAACGTCCTGAAGTCACTCGGCGTGAAACGGGGCGACCGCGTCGCGCTCTACCTGCCGCTGATTCCCGAGCTGGCCATCGCGATGCTCGCCTGCGCGCGCATCGGCGCCGCGCACTCGGTGGTCTTCGGCGGCTTCAGCGCCGACTCGCTGCGCGACCGCATCAACGACGCGGAGTGCAACGTGCTCGTCACCGCCGACGGCGGATGGCGGCGCGGCTCGATCGTTCCGCTGAAGCGGATCGCCGACGAAGCGCTGCAGGGGACCCCGTCAATCAAGAACGTCGTCGTGGTGCAGCGGCTGCAGGGTGCGCAGAACCCCGAGCTGGTGCACATCCAGGAGGGACGCGACCACTGGTATCACCGGCTGATGCAGGCTGCACCGTACGCGTGCGAGCCCGAGAAGATGGACTCCGAGGATCTCCTCTACATCCTCTATACGTCTGGTACGACCGGCAAGCCGAAGGGCATCATGCACACGACCGGCGGCTACCTGACCGGGACGTACGCGACGACGAAGTGGGTGTTCGACATCAAGGACGACGACGTCTACTGGTGCACGGCGGATATCGGCTGGGTCACCGGTCACAGCTACGTGGTCTACGGTCCGCTGGCCAACGGCGCGACGGTGATGATGTACGAGGGCGCTCCCGACTGGCCGCAGAAGGATCGCTTCTGGCAGATCATCGAGCGGTACGGCGTCACGATCTTCTACACCGCCCCGACTGCCATTCGCGCGTTCATGCGGTGGGGGACCGACTGGCCGAAGAAGCGCGACCTCTCGAGCCTGCGACTGCTCGGCTCGGTCGGCGAGCCCATCAATCCGGAGGCGTGGGTCTGGTATCACCGGTACATCGGCGGCGAGAGATGCCCGGTCGTCGATACATGGTGGCAGACGGAGACGGGCGCGATCATGATCACCCCGCTGCCCGGCCTGACGACGACGAAGCCGGGGTCAGCGACGTGCGTCTTCCCCGGCGTCAAAGCCGAGATCAAGAACGAACGCGGAGACAGCCTGCCGACCGGCGGCGGCCTGCTGGCGCTCACGCGCCCGTGGCCGTCGATGCTCCGCGGCATCTACGGCGCCCCGGAGCGATACGTCTCGATGTACTGGAGCAAGTGGACGCCCGACGTCTACTTCGCCGGCGACGGCGCGAAGCTCGATGCCGACGGCTTCTTCTGGCTGCTCGGGCGCGTCGATGACGTGCTGAACGTCGCCGGGCACCGCATCGGCACGATGGAGGTGGAAAGCGCGCTCGTCGATCACCCGAAGGTCGCCGAAGCCGCGGTCGTCGGCCGCACTCACGAGATCAAGGGGCAGGCGGTCGCCGCGTTCGTCACGGTGAAGGAAGGCGTCGAGGCGAACGAAGGGCTCATGATCGAGCTGAAGGATCACGTCGCGAAGAAGATTGGCGCCATCGCCAAGCCCGACGACGTCATCTTCACCGCCGACCTGCCGAAGACGCGGTCGGGAAAGATCATGCGGCGCCTGCTGCGCGACATCGCGGAAGGCAAGGCGCTCGGCGATACGACGACGCTGGCCGATCCAAAAGTCGTGGAGAAGCTGAAGGAACAGTACCAGGAAGAGCACTAGCGGTTCGTGGTTCGAACCACCTACACGCCGCGAGCTCTCGCGGGACGGGGCATCCTCGTTCCGCCAATCTCGACGATCTCGACGCGGTTGCGTCCGCGCTCCTTGGCGCGGACCACCGTTTCTTCCGCCTGCCTCAACACCTGGTCGGCGTTGTTCGAGCTCTGACCGTCGCCGATCAGGACCGCGACCGAGACGGTGACCTGCACCCGCTCTTCGGTCCGGTAGTCGCGCAGCGCCAGCCGCTCCTCCACCGTCACCCGCAGCCCGTCGGCCAGCAATTCGGCGTTGGCGCGCGCCGTCTCGGGCAGCAGAATCGCGAACGTGTCTTCCGAGCAGCGCGTCACCCAGTCATGCTCGCGGAAGTAGTTGCGAATGACGATGCCGATGCGCTCGAGGACCCGGTCGCCGAACCCGTAACCGTGCTTCGCGTTGATCGCGTTCAGGTGGTCGACGTCGACGAGGATCATCGCGAACGGATGGAGAAAGCGCTCGGCGCGGCGGATCTCCTTTTCGAGGGCGGCCAGCAGCACCGCGCGCGTATGCAGCGCGGTCAGGGAGTCGTGAAGCGCCGACTGGTCCGGCTCGCGCGTGATCCGCTCGGCGACCGCCGCCAGGACGTCGAACGATGCGCGCCGCACCATCTGCGCCACGCCCGGCCACGCTTCCGACGTCGCGCCGAACGACTCGTCGAGCGCGAGCTCGTCGAGCGCCGCCCGTTCGATCACGTAGACGAGCCCGAAGAGCTGGCGGACCGTCAACCCGAAGTCGAGCGCGAGCTGCCGCAGGTCTGACACGCGCCCGGTTCGCTGGTCGAGCTCGCCCTCACGGACCGCCGTCGTCAGCAGCTGAAGAATCAGGTCGGCGAGGTTGGCGGAACGATCGTGGTCTGACGATTCGGCGCCGGCGAACGGGAAGATCGCGACAGCATCCTTGAGGATGGTGTCGAAATGCTGCTCGAGGATGCGGGCGGTCTGTGAACGTTCCTGCACGTGCGTTCCGGGTATCGGTCGTTTAAGCGAGCGGCGTCACAAGATGGGACACTATATGACAATAGGGTACTTGCTAGGGCGACTTTAACGCTTATAATATGAGCTTTCCGACGCCCCCGGCTATTACTCCCGGCTCCCGGCCGGCCATGAGTTCGACTACCGCGAAGACCCAGATCGGCCGAAACTGATCAAGGCCCAGATCACATTTTCCGGAGATTGGTGACGAGTGCGTAAAAAGATCGGTGAGTGTCTCGTTCAGGCGGGACTCATCACCGAAGAGGACCTGCAGACGGCGTTGGCCGAACACAAGCGCTCAGGGGAGCGGCTTGGGGCGGTCCTCGTCCGCATGAACCTGGCGACTGAGCGCCAGATTGCGAAGGCCCTCGCCTATCAGCTCGGTTTCTCGTACGTCAATCTCGCGGAGAACGTACCCGATCCTGCTGCCGTCATTCTGATACCAAAGGACGTTGCGCTCAAGCGCACCTGCATCGCCATCGGCGTCGAGAAGAACCTGCTGACGGTCGCGATGTCGGATCCGCTGCTCTTCACGCTCGTCCAGGACCTCGAGTTCCAGACCGGCTACCGCATCAAGCAGGTCGTCTCGACGCGGCAGGAGATCGTCGACTCGATCCACGCGTCGTATCCCGACAAGGCGCTGGCGCGCCTGAACCAGACCGGTTCCGGCATCACGGTCCAGGTGAGCGCGCGATCGACGGGACACCCCGGCGAGGCGGCGACGCCCGGCGGGATGCTCGCGCCGATTCCCGAGCAGTCCGGCCTCGCGCCGCGCCGCGT
Organism: Vicinamibacterales bacterium; assembly: GCA_035635535.1. Taxonomy (GTDB): domain Bacteria; phylum Acidobacteriota; class Vicinamibacteria; order Vicinamibacterales; family UBA2999; genus Gp6-AA40. The sequence continues at coordinate 9,621 of DASQAX010000123.1, forward strand.
CGAGGACGACGTGTTCGAGCAGACCTCGCTCAAGGGCGCGACGCCCGAGACGGCGCCGATCATCGACCTGGTCGATCTCGTCATCAAGAGCGCGCTCAAGAGCCGCGCGAGCGACATCCACATCGAGCCCACCGAGAACAACGTCGTCGTCCGGCACCGCCTCGACGGGTTGTTGAAGGAAGTGATGGACCTGCCGAAGTGGGTCCACGAAGGGTTCGTCGCGCGCATGAAGATCATGGGCGGCATGGACATCGCGGAGAAGCGCCTCCCGCAGGACGGCCGCATCCGCGTGGCCGCCGACGACGGCCTGGAGGTGGACTTCCGTGCATCCACGCTGCGGACGATCTTCGGCGAGAAGATCGTGCTCCGAATCCTCGACAACCGGAAGGGCGTTCCGCCGCTCGAGGAGCTCGGCTTCTCGGCCGCCTCGCTCGAGGCGATTCGGTTCTTCCTGAAACACCAGCACGGGATGATCCTGGTGGTCGGCCCGACCGGCAGCGGCAAGACGACGACGCTCAGCTCGGCACTGACGGCGGTGCAGTCCGAGCGCACCAACATCATCACAATCGAGGATCCGGTCGAGTATCAGATCCCGGGCGTCAACCAGACGCAGGTCAACGAGAAGATCAAGCTGACGTTCGCGAGCGCCCTCAGGTCGAT
>DASQAX010000124.1:0-5847 GCA_035635535.1 Vicinamibacterales bacterium
CACTACCGCGACGCACCGAAGAGCAGGCAGTTCTGGCTGATCTGGGCGGTCCTCTGCCTGAACGTCAGCGCGGGCATCGGCGTCATCGGGATGGCGTCGCCGATGCTGCAGGAGATCTTCGGCGCCTCCGCCGCGGTCGCCGCGGGCTTCACGGGATTGATTTCGCTGTTCAACATCGGCGGCCGGTTCTTCTGGGCGTCGCTGTCGGACCGCATCGGCCGCAAGGCCACCTACGCGACGTTCTTCCTGCTCGGCATCCTGCTCTACGCCGGCGCGCCGTCGCTGGCGCGCGCGGGCAGCCAGGCGGCGTTCGTGCTGGCCGTCTGCGTAATCGTGTCGATGTACGGCGGCGGCTTCGCGACCATTCCCGCGTACCTCGCCGACACGTTCGGCACGCAGTACGTCGGCGCCATTCACGGACGCCTCCTCACCGCCTGGTCCACGGCGGGCATCATCGGCCCGGTGCTGGTCAACTACATCCGCGAGGCGCAGATCGCCGCGGGCGTCCCGCGTCAGCAGGTGTACGACTTCACGATGTACATCCTCGCGGGCCTGCTGGTCGTCGGTTTCATCGCGAACGCGCTCGTGAAGCCATTGCCGGAGTGCTGGTTCAAGAACCCCGAACCCGGAACCCCGAACCCGGAAGCCCGAACCCCGAACTCCGAACCCCGAACCGCGGATGCCGGCCCTGGCCGGCCACGCGCAGCGTTCGACGCCCGCGCCGCGCTTGCCTGGACGGCCGTCGGCATTCCGATCGCATGGGGCGCGTGGGTCACCTTCACGCAGGCGCTGGTGCTCTTCTCCGGCGGAGCCTGACGCGTGGAGCGCGCCGTCCTCGAAGACCTCGCGGCAGCCAGTCGCATCCTGGTGGACCAGGGCGTGTTCGACGCGGCCGGCCACGTGTCGATGCGTCACCCGGACAATCCCGACCGGTTCCTGATGTCGCGGTCGCTCGCGCCGGCACTGGTCACCGCCGACGACATCATGGAGTTGTCACTCGACTGCGAGCCCTTCGATCCAAGAGGACGCAATCCTTTCATCGAGCGCTTTCTCCACGGTGGCGTGTACAAGAAGCGCGCGGACGTGATGGCCATCGCGCACGGCCATTCCACGGCCGTGATTCCGTTCGGCCTGGTCGCCACGCCGATGCGCGCGACGTATCACAACGCGGCGTTTCTCGCCGCCGGCGTACCGGTCTTCGACATCCGCGAAAGGTTCGGCGCCACCGATATCGTCATCAGCAGCGCGGAGAAGGGCGCGGCGCTGGCCGACGCGCTCGGCGACAAGGCCGTGCTCCTGCTGCGCGCGCACGGGTTCGTCGCGGTGGCGCCGACGCTGCAGTCGGCGGTCTTCCGCGCGATCTTCACCGAGGTGAGCGCGCGCGTTCAGCTGCAGGCGGCCGCGCTGGGCGGACCGATGGCCGCGCTCGACGAGGAAGAAGGGCGCAAGGCGGACGCGATCAACCTCGCGACCGTCGGCCGCTCGTGGGAGCTCTGGAAGAAGAGGGTGACGTGATCACACAGCAGCTGGTCGAGGCCATTCGGATGCTCGAGCGCGCCGGCTACATCGACCACAACGGCCACTGCAGCGCGCGGCGGGATGCGAACAGCTTCTACATCAACTCCGGCGCGTCGGTCCGCGGCGCGCTCACCGTCGACGATATCGTCACGGTCGATCTCGCGGGCGGCCTGGTCGAGGGAACCGCGCGTCCGCCGCTCGAATATCACATTCATGCCGAGACCTATCGCGCGCGGCCCGACGTCCACGCCGTGATGCACACGCATCCCCAGTGGTCGACGTTCCTGACGATGACCGGCGTGAAGTATCAGCCGGTGTACGCGCAGGGGGTGCTGCTGGGAGACATCCCGCTGATGGATTCGCCGCTGTCGATCAACACGAAGCCGATGGGCGAGAAGATGGCGCAGGTCCTCGGCGGCGGGCCGGCCGTGCTCCTCAAGGCCCACGGCGTCGTCGTCGTGGGCGCCGACATCGTCGAGTGCTTCGCGCTGGCGGCCTACGTCGAGGAGAACGCCTACCGGCAGTACATGGCGATGCAGATTGGCGAGCCGTACGTGTTCAGCGAGGCCGAGCAGAAGGCGTCACGCGAGAAGCTCTGGACGCCGAGCCTGTTCAGGAAAACCTGGGATCACTACCGATCCAAATTGTAGGGGCCGACCTTAAGGTCGGCCCCTACGATCGATCAATTCTTCGGCGGAACCTTCTGGCTGTTTGGTGTCAGCTCGTACGGCGCGCCCGTGCCCGACGAGCCGAGGAACAGCTTGCGTCCGTCGGGGAACGTCAGGTCGCGGCCGTTGGCGCGCTTCAAGCCGTTCTTCGCCTGGTAGCCCTCGACGATCACCTTCGTTCCCGGCAGCAATGATTCCTTCGTGAAGCCGCGCCGGAAGAGGACGTTGGGTGTTCCGGCCTCGAACGCCCAGTTCTCGACGGCGCCATCCGGCTTCTTCACGTCCATGTGGAGCCATACGTGCGGGTTGATCCACTCCATCTTCGTGACCGTGCCCTCGAAGTGGACCGGCTTGTTCGCGTCGAACTCGGCGGCAAACGCGTGGTGCGCGCGCAGCGGCGCCGCTGTCGCCGCGAGCCACAGACCCGCCACCATCACGACAACTGTCAGCTTGGTCGGCATGGATGCAGCCTCCTCCGCTTACTTTCCGTACCAGTCGAAGAGCTGTTCGCCTGGAGGGACCTTGCGCTTGATGTCCACCGCCATCGTGTCGCTCTCCCAGTGCTTCACCAGCTGCTGCTTGCGCAGGTGCCCGTACATGAACTCCTCCGTGAAGTCGATGCACGGGAAGTCGAGCAGCTGGACCTCCGGCTCGAGCCGGCGATAGATCGGCATCGCAATCGTCCATGGGCGCGTGAAGACCTTCGGGTCCTCGATTGTCGCCTCGTAGCGCAGCGCATCAGGAGAGATCGGCGTGAAGCGCTCGACGACGTGCAGGGCATCGCTGTGGAAATTCCCCGCGCGGTCGAGCCACGTCTTGTCGTTGAAATGCGTCACGTCGACCACGAGCGTGTCTCCGTCCCAGCGCCCGACCGAGTGGCCCATCCACGTGTCGTCCGGCGGACCGGCGACGGTATCCAGGTGAATCGTGCGGGCCGCGTTCGAGAACGTGTACATCATCTGGATCTTGTTCGAGCCCTGCACGATCTGAAACGGATACGGCATGTAGGTCGCGCGCGGGATGCCCGGGAGATAGCATTTGAGCTCCGGATCGCGGTCGATCCAGTGCGCCGTGTTCTCCGCCTTCCGCGCCGCGGCCGCCGCCGTGTACGGAATCTGCCTGTCGCCCTGCACCACGCCGATCGATCCCGGAACGATCGCGGCGGCGCCGAGCGCGAGGACGGGCGCCGCCGGCACCTGCGCGTAGGCGTACGGATACACGCCCTGCTGTGTCACGGCGCCGGGGCGCGCGTCATGCGCCTGCAGGTCCCAGTTCGCCTCGTTGTTGACCTGCCACACGCCGCTGATGTTCGGCTTGCCGTCCGCGGTGCGTGCCGGGCGCGCGCTCTGGCCGGTGAGCCGCGTCACCGAGACGCTGACGGCGGCGGTCACGACGGCTGTCGCCAGGACGGCTGCGATGAGCGAGCGTCTGGACATTAGCCACCCCCCGTCAACGCATCCACGCCGCCTTCGGTACCGAAGTCAGTCGCCGAGTCCTTCGTCGCCGGGTCGGGGCCTTTCCCCGCCTTGAACGCGTCTTCCTCGGCTCGGGTCCCTGACAGCAACGCCGGCAGGCCGTAGTTCCCCTCGTGGCATCGCGGCTCGTAGTAGATCCGGTTGGCCTGCTCGTCCTGCTTGTTCATTTCCTGCTTCACGGTCCACGGTTTCGTCCAGGTCGTCGGATCCTCGATCGTCACCGAGTACTCGAGCGTCTTCGCATCGACGCGCGTCCACCGTTCGACCAGGTGCAGGTTCTCGCGCGCGCCCATGAAGTCGCTCTTTTGAGAGAAGTTCGTCACGTCGACGACGAGCGTGTTCCCCTCCCAGTGGCCGCGCGAGTCGCCGAACCGCTGGTGGACGGACGAGGGAAGATGCGGCGCCTGGCCGAGCGTGATGACCCGCTGCCACCCCTGCCCCTGCCCGACGTCATAGAAGATCGACACGGTGCCCGCAGCCTGCACGATGCGGCGGTAGCCGCCGAAATCGGGCATCACCGCGGCCATGCACCGCTCGGTCATGCTGCGGTCCTCGGGGCCGTCCGAGCGATTGAGCCGTCCGGTGTTGTAGAACGGCGGAACCTCCGTCCGGCGTGGCGACGGCGGTCCGTACTTCCCGCCGGCGCACGCGGCGTCGCCGTCCTTGCAGGTCTGCGTCGCCTGCAGGAGCGCGAGCCGGAACTGGCGGTCGGTGTCGGCGCGCTGCTTCGCGTCGGGCGTGAGCGCTGGAATCCGCCCGTCCGGTGGATCGACGACCATCGACGTCCGCTTCCCCGTGTGCTTGATGGACTGGAAGACCGCGTTGTACGCGCCGGCGACGTCGCGTTCGCTGCCAACCTCCACGCGCTGGTCCCGGCGGAGGATTCCCGCGCGCTGCCGATCCAGTTCGGCGCGCTCTTCGTCGGTGAACGCTTCCTTGGTGGCGTACTTCGCGGGCCGCTGCAGCGGCGTCTGGTACTCGTCGGTCCAGATGCCCTGCAGGTCGGGGTCGCCCCACGCGGTCCGGGTTCCCGGGGCGGGCGTCGCGCTTCCGGCGGGCGCCACCTTCAACAGGACGATGACGGCGAGGATGACGCCGACCACACCGAGCAGCTGGAGCAGTCGTTTCCGCATCTCAAACCTCCGTGCTCGTGACACTACGGGACGCTAGGTACACCCCGGCGGAGGCCCGTGTCAAGGCGGATGTAGGGGCCGACCTTAAGGTCGGCCCCTACGATCGGCGATCAAATGACGACTTTCGTCATGATCCCTGCAGGGAAAAACTCTTCGGGCGCCATGTGACGGTGCGCGATCCCCTGCTGGTGCGTGTAGAGCGCCATCTGCTCCCACGTCGGCCGGTTCTCCTCGATGCCGTACGGAAACAGGTCGCCGCCGAACATGTCGCGCATCCGGCGCGCGTAGGTCGCCAGCCATGGAACCGGGTAGCGTGAGACCGCCGGATCGAGGATGCGCTCGATCGATCGCTGCTTCGACTCGAGGAACGCGTTGTAGAGGTTGCGGGCAACCCATGGGTGCTCGTCAACGATCGCGCGCCGCATCGCGATGATGTGCATGATCGGCCACACCTTCGTCCGCGCGTAGTACGCCTCTTCCATCTCGAGATAGTCCGGAAACAGGCGGACGACGTCGGGGTGCCCCTCGAGGAAGCAGGTCGGCGGGCGCGCGATGATGGCGCAGTCGATCTCCTGCGCCGCGAGCATCTCGCTGAGGCTCCTCTCGGCGACGCGAGTGATGAAGACCCCCTTCGGGAGGTCGAGCTCCACCTTCTCCTCGCGGCCCGGGGCGTTCGCGCCCGCCTGGTACCACTGCACGTCGGCGAGCTTCACGCCCATCTCGTTGTGCATCCAGCCGCGCATGTAGACGGCGGCCGAGTGCGCCCACTCGGGCGAGCCGACCTTCTTCCCCTTCAGGTCCTCGACGCTCCGGATGCCGCTCTTCCGGTTCACGTAGAACGACGAGAAGCGGAACAGCCGCGAGCAGATGACCGGCAGGCCGATGACATCGGTCCGCTCGCGGCTCACCTGCGCCGCGAACTTGGCGAACGAGAGCTCCGAGACGTCGAACTCGCGGTTCGCCGTGAAGCGCGCGAAGCACTCGTGATGGCCGAGCGTCAGCCAGGTGTGGTCGATCCCCTCCGCGTTCACGAGGCCGAGCCGGAAGTCGCGG
>DASQAX010000125.1:0-6410 GCA_035635535.1 Vicinamibacterales bacterium
ATCACCTGGCTCGTGACGGTGCTCGGGCAGAAGATCGATCAGGTGCGCGGGCGCGGCAGCCTGGCCGAGGAAGCGCGCAAGCTGCGCCGCGAACGGACGCTCTTTTTCACGATCATCAACGCCGTCACCGACCCGATCATGCTGACCGACATCGAAGGCCGGCTGATCGTCGCCAACGCGCGGGCGGAGAAGCTGTTCGCGGCGAGCGAAGAGGAGAGCGAAGGGCGCCGCCGGGCCGTCGAATTGAACAACATGCTCTTTTCGGCGGCGCTGTCGCGGTCGGCGGTGGAGGGCTCGCCGGAAGCGCGCGAGCTCCTGCTGGTGGACCCGAGCGACGGCTCGGACCTCCTGTTCGAAGTGCTATCGAGCACCGTCGAGGATCCACGTGAAGGAACCGGCGTGGTCTCGGTGCTCCGCAACATCACCGACCTGCGGCGCGCCACCGAGCAGATCGAGGAGAACTACCAGAAGCTGCGCGTGGCGGAGGCGGCCGTGCGCGCCGAGCGCGATCGGCTGAACCTCATCATCGACTCGGTCGCCGACCCGATCATCGTCACCGACTCGACCGGCGCGACCGTCCTGATGAACGCCCCGGCGGAGGACCTGTTCACGTTCGTGACGGACGCGAGCGAGCTGGCGTCGCGCACGGTGCAGGCCAACGACGCGCACTTCTCGTCGTTCATTTCGGGCCTCCTGCTCGGCGAGACGGGGCCCGGAGAAATCCGGCGCGGCGAGATCGGATTGATGAACCCGTCGACGAGCGCGCCGATTCCGGTCGAAGCGATCGCCGGCAAGGTGCTGACGGAAACGGGCGAATTGACCGCGGTCGTGACGATTCTTCACGACCGCCGCGAGGCGCTCGAGCGCGCGCGGCTGTACGAACAGTTGAAGGCGGCGTCGGACGAACTGCAGGCGCGCGTCCAGGCGGCGACGGCGGAACTGGCGACGCAGAACGAGCTGCTGCGCCGGCAGGCGATCGAGCTCGAGCAGGCCTCGCGCCTGAAGTCGCAGTTCCTCGCCAACATGTCGCACGAGTTCAGGACGCCGCTGAACGCGATCCTGGGCTATACCCACATGCTGCTGCAGGGCGTCGCGGGCGACATGCTGCCCGCGGTCAAGCGGCAGCTGCAGCGGATCGACTCCAACGGCCGTCACCTGATGACGATCATCAACGAGATTCTCGACATCACCCGCATCGAGGCGGGGAAGATGCCGATGCAGCTCAGCGAGTTCAATCTCAACGAGCTGGTGCCCGAGGTGATGACGGAGCTCGACCCGGTGATCGCGCGCTCGAGGCTGGCGGTGACGCCGAAGCTCTGTCCCGAGCTGCCGATGGTCTACAGCGACCGCCAGAAGGTGAAGCAGATCATCGTGAACCTGCTCAGCAACGCGCTGAAGTTCACGCACGAGGGCGGCATCCACATCACGGTCGGCTACGATCCCGGGGACCGGACGGCATCGGTCGCGGTCTCGGACACCGGCATCGGCATTTCACCCGAAAACCACGAGAAGATCTTCGAGGACTTCCGCCAGGTGGACGATTCTCCGTCCCGTCAGTACGGCGGCACTGGCCTGGGTCTTGCGATCTGCCGGCGCCTTGCCACCGCGCTCGGCGGACGCATTACGCTCGAGAGCACGATGGGGAAGGGTTCGGTCTTTACGTTGACTATCCCCGCTGAAGCAGAACAATGACACAGCAAGAGGCCCCGTTGATTCTCGTCGTCGATGACTATCAGGATGCCCGCGAGATGTACGCTGAGTACCTGCAGTTCTCCGGGTTCCGCGTCGCGGAAGCGAAAAACGGCAACGAAGCCGTCGCGCAGGCGTTTTCGCTCCGGCCCGACCTCATCCTGATGGACCTGTCGCTGCCGGGCATGGACGGATGGGAAGCGACCAAGCTGTTGAAGGCCGACGAGCGGACGAGGCACATTCCCGTCGTCGCGTTGACGGGCCACGCCCTGGCAGGCGCGTCGGAAGGCGCGCGGAAGGCGGGGTGCGATTCGTTCGTCACCAAACCGTGCCTGCCCGATGACCTCGTTGTCGAGGTGCGGCGCATGCTCGAAACGGTCAGGAAGGGCTGAGGAAGACACCGAGATGGCGAAGGCCCCCAAGCAACCATCCGGGCGTAAGCCCACCGGCCGCGCCGCCGCCGCTGCCCGGCCACGGGCCGTCGGCGGCGCACGACCGGTGAAGCGGGCGGCAGGAGGCGCGGCGCCGGCCCGCGCGCCGGCCCGCGCACAGCGCCCGGCGTCGCGGAAGAAGGACCAGGACGACACCGCGGTGACGCGGGTGACGCGCGAAACGGCGGTGCGCGGGAACGAAACGCGCGTCGAGCGCGTGGTCGAGCGGGCGCCGAGGCCGAGCATGCCGGACGTGGACCGCGCGGCGGGGCGCGGACGCTACGTCTACTGCATCATCCGCGCGAGCCAGCCGCTGAAGTTCGGGGCCATCGGCATGGACGAGCAGTGGGCCGAGGTCTACACGATCAACTTCAAGGACATGGCGGCGGTCATCTCGGACATCCCGCTGGCCCCGCTCGATTCCACGCGCGAGAACGTCCTCGCGCACGAGCGCGTCAACGAGACGGTCATGCGCGATCACACGGTCATCCCGATGTCGTTCGGCACGATTTTCAAGACGCGTGAAGACATCGTGGAGCTGCTGCGGTCGGCGTACGACGCGTTTGCCGACGTGCTGTCGAAGATGCAGGACAAGCTCGAGTTCGGTCTCAAGGTGCTGTGGGACCGCGATGAAATCGTCCGGGCGATTGAAACCGAAGACGAGGACATTCACCGCCTGAAGACGGAGATTTCCTCGCAGAAGGGCTCGACGTATTTCGCCCGCATGCAGTACGGCCGGCTGATCGACGGCGCGCTGCAGCAGCGCTCTGAACGCTACGTCGCGGAATTCCTGCAGCGGCTGCGCGACGTCTCGGTGGCCTCACGCGTGAACCGCGCGATCGGCGACAAGATGATCATGAACGCCGCCTTCCTCGTCCAGCGCGACCAGGAGCCGGCGTTCGACCGCCGCATCAAGGAGATTGCGTCGGCGTTCGACAAGCTGACGTTCAAGTACACGGGCCCATGGCCGCCCTACAACTTCGTCAATATCCGGCTGAAGCTGGAGCGCGCCGGACAGCATTAGGGCGGACCTGAAGGTCCGCCCCTACAACTCCGATGTTCATCCTCGATTCGCTGATGATCAACGGCATCTCGTGGGCGCTGCGGACTGCCGTCACGGCGGCCGAGGCCGAGATGAACGACGACACGGCGCTGCGCGAGCAGCTGCTGGCGGCCGAGATGCAGCGCGAGATGGGCGAGATCTCGGACGAGGATTTCGTCGAGATCGAGCGCGACCTGCTGGCCCGCATCCGCGAGATCAAGCAGCGGCGCGAGGGTGGCTCCGGGCCGCTGGCGTTCGGCGAAGGGGAGCCGATCGAGACCGGCGAGGACGGCCGCTTCCAGATCGAGGCGAGCGTCTCCGGCGATTTCCACGACCCCGCCGACGCGCCGCACACCACCATCGTCGAGGAAGCGCCGCCGCGGCGCGGCCTCATCGGGATGAAGCACGGACAGACCGAGCAGGTGCTCGACATCGAGCCAACGCGGGCGGAGACGCTGGAAGAAAGCGCCCTGCCGCTGCCGACCGGCAAACGGCGCGCGAAAGGAATCGCCCTGCCGCCGCCGACCGGCAAACGGCGCGCGAAAGGAAGCGTCCGGGCGGCCCGCGCCGGGCGCACGCGAAGCACTCGAGCGACGCGAACCGCCCGAACGACGCGACCATCGCGAGCCACCTCCCGCAGGACTAAGATCCGCTGATTGTGAGCGCGACGCTCAGCTACGTCTTCTGCCTGCTCCGCAGCGCCAGGCGGCCGACCCTGCGCGGCATCGGCGACGGGATGCCCGGCGGAGACGAGCTTCGCGCGATCGAGGTTGGTGACGGCGTGTGGGCCGTCGTCCAGAGCGTGCCCGAGCCGGAGTACGGCGAAGCGGCGCTGGCGCGCGGCCTCCAGGATCTCGACTGGGTCGGTCCGCGGGCGATCGCGCACGAACGCATCATCGAATCGTTCCTTTCCGCAACCGCGCTGCTCCCGATGCAGCTCTTCACCCTGTTCACGTCCGACGACCGCGTGGCCGAGCACGTGCGATCGGATCGCGCGCGCATCGGGCGCATCCTCACGCGCGTCGAGAAGAAGGTCGAGTGGGGGCTGCGGCTCACGTGGAACGAGAAGGAGGCGCGCGAGAAAGCCGCGAAGCGGCCGGCACGGACCGGGACCCAGTTCCTCGCGCGCAAGCGCGACGTCCTCGATGTCAGCCGCCGGCGGCTCGCCGAGGCGCGGACCGCGGCGAACCGTGTGTACAAGGCGATCGATCGCCAGGCCGCCGCGTCGCAGCGGCGCACGAGCCTGGAGCGCGCCGCGCCGGGATCGCGGCTGCTGCTCGACGCGGCGTTTCTCGTGCCGGTCGCGAAGAGCGGCGCGTTCAGGACGGCCATTCGTGAAGAGACGCGGCGGCTGCGTGGCACCGGCATCGAAACGTCGCTGACCGGGCCGTGGCCGGCCTACAACTTCATCCAATGATCCCGCGCAAGGCGCCGCGTCAACGCACCAAGGCGGAGGAGATCCTCGGCCCCGAGGATTCGTCGCTGCTGGACATCGTGGACAACCTGTTGAACAAGGGGGTCGTGCTCAGCGGAGAGATCACCCTCGCCCTTGCAAACGTCGACCTGGTGTACGCCCGCGTGTCGCTGCTGCTGTCGGCCGCGGACCGCGTGCTGCCCGGCGAGCAGACCGATTTCATCGAGCGGCATCACGCGCGGCACAAGTTACGCGTCAGGCGCCGCCGGGCGCGTGCGTGATCGTCTGCGTCTACGCGCTGGTCAGCCCGGCGCCCGCGCGCCTGCGCCTGACGGGGATGGCGGGCGAGCCGCTGCGCGTGGTCACCGCCAATCGCATCGGCGCGGTCGTCGGCGGGATGAGGCGCGCGCCCGCGCCGAGCATCAGGAACCTGCGGCGGTACGCCGCGGTGGTGGAGGCGATTGCGGCCGAGGCGCCGGCCATCCTCCCGGCGCGGTTTGCGACCACGGTTACCGGCGACGAAGAGCTCGCCGTCATCCTCGCGTCCCGCGGGGCCACCCTTCGGCGCCGCCTGCGCGCCGTCCGTGGCCGCTGCCAGGTGACCATCCGCCTCCTCTCGCCCCTTTCGGAATCGGAGTCGGAGTCGGAGCCGGAGTCGGAGTCGGATGACGTCCCGTTGGCGAGTCGGAGTGCGATCGCGGGTCGTACGCGACCCCGAGTCGCGCATGGGGCGACTCAAGGTGCGCAGTATTTGCGGCGGATGGCGGCGCTGGCGGCCAGCGCGCGCGCGATTCCGGGGTTTGCGCCGATTCGCGCCGCGGTCCGGCGCTTCGTCAAGGACGAGCGGGTCGAGAAGCGAGCCGGCATCGTGACGGTCAATCACCTGATCCCCCGCGCGGCGGCGCCGCGATATCTTGCCGCGGTCGAGCGCGCGGCGACCGCGAACCACCTCCGCCTGATGGTCAGCGGGCCGGTGGCGCCCTACGCGTTCGCGGACAATTGGTGAATGGCGAAGAAGGCGGCAGGCAAGACTCCGCGTCGGCGTGGCAGGCCTTCGGCGCGAAAGCCGGCTCGGAAGCGGGTCGTGACGAGACGGGGCGCCCTGACGATCACCGAGGTCGCGCAACTCGACGACCTGCGCCGCGAGCTCGAACGCGCCGGCCCCTCGGCATCACCGTTGCGGTGGAACGCCGATCCAGACGATGTGCAGCGTTCGGTCGCGCAGCTGGTGCTCACGCTCGTCGAATTCATCCGCCAGCTGCTCGAACGGCAGGCCATCCGCCGCATGGAAGCGAGCACGCTCACGACGCGCCAGACCGAAGAGATCGGCCGCGCGCTGATGACGCTCGAGGAAACGGTCGTCGACATCGCGGAGAAATTCGGCATCCCCCGGGAAGAGTTGAACCTCGATCTCGGCCCCGTCGGAAAACTGCTGTGAAGCCACGCGTCGGAATCTCGCGCTGCCTGCTGGGCGACGATGTTCGGTACGACGCCACGAACAGGCGCAGCCCCGCGGTTGCGGTGCTCTCCGCCGACGTCGACTGGGCGCCGGTCTGTCCCGAACTGGACGTCGGCATGGGCGTGCCGCGCGAGCCGATTCAGCTCGTCGCGCATCCGGCCGGCATCGCGTCCGCCGGCGAGCGCGTTCTCCTGCTCGGTGTGGACAGCCGCGCCGACTGGACCGCGCGCATGGACGCGTGGGCGAGCACGCGCGTCGCGGCGCTCGCCGCGGAGCGCATCAGCGGCTTCGTGCTGAAAGCGCGCTCACCGAGCTGCGGGCCAGCGGGCGTCCTCGTGCATCACGCCGATGGCGACCCCACGCCAACCGGCAGAG
>DASQAX010000126.1:0-2424 GCA_035635535.1 Vicinamibacterales bacterium
GACTGGTTTCCGGAGGACCATCCCGTGATGCCCTCCATCGTGGCGGTCGGCCGCCAGCCGATGGTGCGCTCGTGCTCCTATTGCCACTATCCGAACGGCAAGGGCCGGTCGAGCAACGGCGGCGTCGCCGGCCTGCCGGTCGCCTACATCCTGCAGACGCTCGACGACTTCAAGAACGGGCTGCGGAAGCCGGGCGACCCGCGCAAGGTGAACGTCAACCAGATGATTGCCTTCGCGAAGAACATGACGCCGGAAGAGATGCGCGACGCGGCCGAGTACTTCGCCTCGGTTCCCTGGACACAGTGGGTGCGCGTCGTCGAGGCGCGCATGGTGCCGAAGACCGACGCCGAGGGATCGATTTTCTTCAAGGCGCCGGGCGGCGGCATGGAGCCGATCGGCATGCGCATCATCGAGACCCCCGAGGACGACGAGCAGACGGAGCCGCTGCGCAACCCGCGCTCCGGGTTCATCGCGTACGCGCCGCCGGGAGCCGTCAAGAAGGGCGAAGCGCTCGTGACGACCGGAGGCAACGGCAAGACGGTCGCGTGCACGATCTGTCACGGGACGGACCTGCGGGGCCTCGGTCCGGTGCCGGGCATCGCCGGCCGTTCGCCGAGCTACCTGGCGCGTCAGATGTACGACATCCAGGCGGGGAGCCGCCGCGGCGAGTGGAGCGGTCTGATGAAGCCGGTGGTCGCGAAGCTGACGAACGAGGACATGGTCAACATCACGGCGTACGTCTCGTCGCGCCCGATGCCGCCGGCGCCGGGCAGCAAGCTGCAGACGGCCTCGAGCCGCTGATCAGGAGCACCGAATACGCAGGGTCACGATTGCGATGAATACGTAGGGGCGGACCTTAAGGTCGGCCCGGTGACGCGATGTGCCGTAGGGGCCGACCTTCAGGTCGGCCCGGTGACGTGATGTGCCGTAGGGGCCGACCTTCAGGTCGGCCCGTTTTAGCGATGCAAAGTCGTAGAGCGTTGCTGAAATCCGCCCTGGCAATGGGCGTCCTCGCGAGCGGCCGTCGCGTGCTCGCGGTTGGCGCACAACAACAGGGCGCGCCCGCCAATACCGCGCGAGTGCGCAGCATCGACACGCCGGTGCTGCGCGTCGGGTTCGAGGAAAGCGGCAACCCGCAGGGTTTTCCGATCTTTCTGCTTCACGGCTTCCCGGACGACGTGCGCGCGTGGGACGGCGTCGTGCCGCCCCTCGTGGACAACGGCTACCGCGTGGTCGTTCCTTACCTTCGAGGGCACGGCGCCACGCGGCTCAGGGATGCCGGCTCACCGCGGATGGCCGAACAGGCGGCCATCGGCCAGGACCTGATCGACTTCGCCGACGCGCTTGGTATGCAGCGGTTCGCGGTTGCCGGCTTCGACTGGGGCAATCGCGCCGCGTGCATCGCGGCGGCGCTGCATCCGGACCGCGTGCGCGCCGCGGTGCTGATTGGCGGCTACACCATCCAGGACACGATCGGCGCGCCGCAGCCGCTCGCGCCGGAGCGGGAGCGCGCGCTCTGGTACCAGTGGTATTTCCAGACGGAGCGCGGCCGTCTCGGGCTCGCGGCCAACCGTCGTCCGCTGTGCAAGCTGGTCTGGGAGCTGTGGTCACCGACCTGGCATTTCACGGACGACGTCTACAATCGCACGGCGCCGTCGTTCGACAACCCCGACTTCGTCGATTGCGTGATTCACTCCTATCGCCATCGCAACCTGGGCGCGCCCGGCGAACCCCGGTTCGCCGATGTCGAGCGTCGCCTCGCGATGCGGCCGAAGATCGACGTTCCGTCGATTGTTCTCTACGGGGCGGATGATGGCGTGGGTGGACCGCCGCCCGCGGACTCGCCCGCGGAACGCGAGGTGCTCACGTCGCGGAAAGCCCGTCGCGTCGTTGCGGGAGCCGGGCATTTCGTGCCGAGAGAGAAGCCGGACGCCGTCGCGTCAGCGATCCTCGAGATCATGGGATCGACGCGCTGATCGGGCCGACCTGAAGGTCGGCCCCTACGCTGTCAGGAAAACTGTAGCGCGAATTCCAATCGTGGGGCGAGCCTTGTCAGGCTCGCCTCGCGAACCCAACAGGGTTCGCGCCCACGTACATTCGACGCTACGGCGCCAGCAGCGGAATATCCTTCACCGGCGGCGGCGTCGGCCGCGACTGCAGGAACGCGTAGATGCTCTGCAGATCCTGATCGGAGATCACCTTCGCGGTGAACGGCGGCATGTCGCCCGTCGGGTTTCTCACATACGCCACGAAGCGCGGCAACGGAATCGGGTTCGGGCCGAGCCGCGGACCCTGCGGCCCGCCCTGCGCATCGTTGACGTGGCACTCGTAGCAGCCGTTCTTCTTGTAGAGCGCCGCGCCCTGATCTGACGGCGCCGCATCGGCTGCGGCCTTCGCCTGGGCAGGTGGAGGCGCATCGGTCTC
>DASQAX010000127.1:0-10666 GCA_035635535.1 Vicinamibacterales bacterium
GTCGAGCATCCGGGTGGCGCCGTTCGGAATATGGCGTGCCGCCACGAGCGGCTCGATGAGCAGGCGGTCGATCGTCTCAGGCGCGGCGTCGGTGAGATTGAGTCCAGTGAGGTTTATCTTGCGATTCCATGTTTCCAGGAGCCGAAAATAGGCTTCCAAGCCTGCGGAAAGGCCCGGCGCGAGAGTTGTGCCAGCGCGTTTCGCGCGGCGCGACAGCCGGTCCTGGAACTCACGGCTCGTCACGAAGTCGCCGAATTCGCGGATAACCGGCCGAGGAAAACCCCGAGAACGGCGACGGCCGCCGGCGTCATGCCTGGTATCCGCGATGCCTGGCCGAGCGTTTCAGGACGCACCTGCGACAGGCGATGCACGACCTCCCGCGACAGGCCCGGCACCCGGGCGAACGGGAAGTCGCCCGGAATCCGGCGCCGCTCGTCGCGCCGCGCCCGTTCCGCGCGCGCCTGTTCCTGCTTCAGATAGCCGTCGTACTTCACCGTGGTTTCGACGCTCCCGATGTCGAGCGCGCGGCTCGCCTCGTCAATCGCCAGCGCCACCTGGCCGTCTGCGATCAGCTGGTCGAGACGCACGGACGGCTGCTTCAGGAGTTGCGCCGCGGAGATGCGGTCACCTGTCGGGCCGCGCAGCTGCGCGCGCTGCAGCGCGCCGAGATTCGACTCGTAACGGCGGCGTCGCGCCTCGAAGCGCTCCCATCGCGCGTCGGAGATCAATCCGGCGTCGCGGCCAATCGGGGTGAGGCGCAGGTCGGCGTTGTCCACGCGCAGGAGGAGCCGATGTTCCGCGCGCGAAGTGAACATCCGGTATGGCTCGAGACAGCCGCGCGTGACGAGGTCGTCCACGAGAATGCCGATGTACGCCTCGTCACGGCGCAGCACGAACGGCGCTTCCCCCCTGACGGCCTTCGCCGCGTTGATTCCCGCGACGATGCCCTGCCCCGCGGCTTCCTCGTAGCCGGATGTCCCGTTGATCTGGCCGGCGAAGAACAGGCCGCGTACGCGATGGGTCTCGAGCGTCGACTTCAGCTCCGTCGGCTGCACGAAGTCGTACTCCACCGCGTAGCCGGGACGCAGCATCACCGCGTCGCCGAGGCCGGGCAGCGCGTGCACCAGCTGCAGCTGAGTGTCCCGCGGCAACGACATCGAGAACCCGTTGACGTAGATCTCGTCGACGTCGAGGCCTTCGGGCTCGAGATAGATCTGATGCCGCTCCCGGTCGGGGAAGCGCATGATCTTGTCCTCGAGCGACGGGCAATAGCGCGGGCCGATCCCCTGGATTTGTCCGTTGAACAACGGGCTCTGGCCGATATTGGCGCGCACGAGATCGCGGACCCGATCGTTGGTGTGAATCAGCCAGCAGCGAACCTGGTTGTGAATCGGCCTGGTCGTCTCGAACGAGAACGGCACCGGCGCCTCGTCGCCCGGCTCTTCGGCAAACACGCCCTCACGCACGCGCGCGTCGAAATCGATGCTCTTGCGATCCAGCCGTGGAGGCGTCCCGGTCTTCAGCCGCCCCATCTCGAAACCGGACGACCGGATCGAATCCGAGAGCTCTCGCGACGGCGGCTCGCCGTGCCGCCCCGCCGGCCGCTGCTCGGGGCCGACGTGAATCAGCCCGTTGAGGAACGTCCCCGTCGTCACGACGAGCGCGCCGCACTCGAACGCGTCGCCGTCCTCCATGGCGATGCCGACGACGCGCCCTTCGTGCCTCAGGATGCGTCCGGCCTTCCCGAGCAGCCAGGTGATGTTCGGTTCCGCCGACAGCGCCGTCGTCACCCATTCGGCGTAGCGCTTCTTGTCGGCCTGCGCGCGCGGCGACCAGACCGCGGGCCCGCGGCTGCGGTTCAGCAGCTTGAACTGGATGCCCGTCGCGTCGATCGCGCGGCCCATCACGCCGCCGAGCGCGTCGATTTCGCGAACGAGGTGTCCCTTCGCCGTCCCGCCGACCGCCGGATTGCACGGCATGTGCGCGACCGTCTCCTTCGACAGCGTGCACAGGCCGACGCGGCAGCCGAGCCGCGCGGCCGCATACGCGGCTTCCACACCCGCGTGCCCGGCGCCGATCACGATGACGTCGAAACGCATCCGACTACTTCCCGATGCAGAAGCGCTCGAAGATGTGACGCAGCACGTCCTCGCTGGTCCGGCGGCCGACGACTTCGTCGAGACGCATTCGCGCTGCCTGGAGATCGATCAACAGGAATTCTTCCGGCACGTTCCCCGCGTCAGCTGCGTGGCGCGCCGCCTCGAGGGAGGCACGGCACTGTTCGAGCAGCGCGATGTGGCGAATATTCGAAATCGGCGCCGCGTCCCGGAGCCGTTCCTCGCCGGCGAGCGCGCTCGCGATCGCACGGCGCAGCGGCTCGAAGCCCTCGCCCGTCAGGGCACTGACCTGAATCCCTGTGGAGCAAACCTGTGAGGCGTGCTCCACACGCGATTGACACGGCTCCAGGTCGCTCTTGTTGAAGACGACGATGCGATTGCCGTCCGCGATTTCATCGAGCAGCCGCGCATCTTCATCCGCGAGAGGCTCGCTTCGATCGATCACGACCAGCACGAGATCCGCGATTGCGCGCGCGTGCGTGCCGCGTGCGACGCCTTCCGACTCGACGAGGTCGCGCGTCTCGCGCCAGCCGGCCGTATCGACCAGCGCGACGGCCATCCCTCCGATGTCGATCGTCTCCGTCACGAGGTCGCGGGTCGTTCCCGGAACCGGCGTGACGATAGCGCGGTTAGCGCCTGCTAATCTATTGAAAATGCTGGACTTACCTACATTAGTCCGTCCCGCGATGACTACCGTCGCGCCCTCGCGGATCATCCGCCCGGTCGTGGCGCCCGCCAGCAGCTCGTCGAGCGCGGCGATCACGGAGGCGATGTCAGCGGCCGCGTGCGCCGGCTCCACGAAGTGATAGCCCTCGTCCGGAAAATCGAGCGACGCTTCGAGCCGGGCGATCAGGTCGAAGAGCCGCGCGTCGAGCGCGCCGATGCGACCCGTGAGCGTGCCCTCGAGTTGATCGAATGCGATGCGCGCCTGCAGCGGCGTGGCGGCATCGATCAGATCCGCGACCGCCTCGGACTGAACGAGATCCCGCTTGCCGTTGAGGAACGCGCGCAGCGTGAACTCGCCCGGCTCCGCGAGGCGCGCGCCCGCGGCGATGGCGCGTTCGAGCACCGCCTGCAGCAGCACCGGGCTGCCGTGTCCGCTGATTTCGACGACGTGCTCGCCGGTATACGAGTGCGGCGCCGGGAAGAAGGTCGCCACGACTTCGTCGAGCGCCGACTCGTCGCGTTCGCGACGGACACGCGTGAAGGTCGCGTGGCGTGGTCGAAGCGGCGCGCCGCGCTCGAGGAACGTGCCGGCGAGGTCGAGCGCCCGTGGTCCGCTCAGCCGGACGACGCCGAGCGCGCCGCGGCCGGACGGCGTGGCAATCGCGACGATCGTGTCATCGGTGGCAAACATCTCTGCGCCGGGTCCGCGTTCGCATGGTCCCAGGAGCTCCGCGGCACCCGGCCTACTTTCTGGTCGAAATGATCACGGTCTTCATGAACGCGTCGCCGATGCTTTCGGACGTGGCCGTCGGATCCTCCGCGATCGCGAGATGCACGATCCGGCGCTCGTACGGGTTGAGCGGGCCCATCTCCTGCGGCGTCCCGCTCGACCGCGCCTTTTCCACGATGAAACGCGCCATCTGCCGCAGCTCGGCGTCCTTGTCCTTCCGGAAGCCGTTGCAGTCGATGACGATGCGGTTGTCGTCGCCGAGCTGCTTCCGAAACGTCGTGGCGACAATGTGCTGGAGCGCCTGGAGGCCCTCGCCGCCGCGGCGAACGAACACGCCGCCGTCTTCACCCTCGAGGTTGATGCGCGTGCCCTCGTCCGTCTCCTCGACGCTGGCGGTCAGCGCGATGCCCATGGCGTCGACGACGTTCTGAACGAATCCCAGGATTTGCGTGTTCAAGGAGGAAGACATATCGCTATGACTGCTTCTCCGCGCCCGCCGTCCTGCCGCCGCCGGCGTTCTTCAGCCGCCGTTCCGCCGCCGGCCTGGGCGCCGGAATGCTCGGCGGACCAATCAGCCAGTTCGTGAAGTACTGCTGCCCGACCGCCCACAGGTTGCTGACGAGCCAGTACAACGCGGTGCCGGCCGCCGACGTCATGAAGATGAAGCCGAACATGATCGGCATCATGAACGTCATCATCTTCTGCTGCGTGGGATCCATCGAGGTGTTCGGCGTCAGGCGCTGCATCGCGATCTGGCTGACGATGACCAGCAGCGGGATCACGAAGAACGGATCGGGCTGCGACAGGTCCTTGATCCACCAGCCGAACTGCGCGCCGCGCAGCTCGATCGCCTGGCCGAGCAGCGCGTAGAACGCGAAGAGCACCGGCATCATCAGCAGCATCGGCACGCAGCCGCTCGCCGGGTTGACGCCCTTCTCGCGATAGAGGTTCATCACCTCCGTGTTCATCTTCTGTTTCGCGGGATCGGTCACCTTGAGGTTCGCGTAGCGATCCTGGATGGCTTTCAGCTGCGGCTGCAGCTCCTGCATCCGGCGCATCGACACGACACTCTTGTGGCGCAGCGGGAACATCGCGAGGTTGATCGCCACGGTCAGGAGCACGATCGACCAGCCCCAGTTGCCGATGAGGCCGTGAATCCACTTCAAGCCGCTGAGAAGGTAAATCGCCAGGAATCCGAACCATCCGAAATTCACCGCGCGCCGCAGAACGGCAGCGCCGGTGAACACCTGTTCATCGATGGCCTTCAGCAGGTCGAACTCTTTCGGCCCGACGAAGAAGCGCGCGTTCATCGGAGGCTGCGGGAACCGGACAGCGTATGAAATCAACTGCCGCCGCGTGTCCGACGGACCGGGCACGACGAGCCCGCGCGATTCGATGCGCGCCTGGCCGGGATCGAGGGCGGCGATGAGGAAATAGTGATCGTCAACGCCCGCGAAGCGGAATTGGCCTTCCTGGATCGGTTGCTGGTTGATGCTGTTGATCGCGACCCGCTGCGCCCCGTCGCGATAGAGAATCAGTTCCGGCGGGAGTGCGGCGCTGCGATTGAGGAACCCCGGGTTTGCCGGTGCCGCCACGACGTCTCCGGGGCCCGGGCCCCACACGACGCTCGGATTGATCGCGGCAGTGCCGTTGGCCGCGCTCACTGAAAGCCTGACGATGTAGTTCGACGGTTCGAACATGAATGCCTTGCGCACGCGGAGCCCGGAGGCGTCCTCGAACTCGAACGTCAGCGGCGCGGCCGCGCGCGTCGCATCCACGTGGCCGCTGACGTCACCGCCGACGCGGTACAGCGAGTCGTTGAACCGCGTGGTCACGTCGGACTGATCGACGCGTAACGAAAACGGCAGTTGCTCGACGGGTGGCAATCCGGCGGGAACGAGGTCGATCGGCTGACCGCCGGCGTCGCGATATTGCTTCAACCGCCAATGCAGCAAACGGCCGCCGCGATTGGTGAGCACCGCCTGCACCGTTGCCGTGTCGACGGTGATCTCGCGTTCCGACGACTCCGTGACGAGCGCCTGCGGCTGGGGACCCGCGGGCGGCGCACTGGCGGGGCCCGTCTGCGTCGAGGCCGGAGCCTTTGTGGCGCCGGACCCCGCCGCTGCCGCCGGCGACGGCGCAGTCGACTGCGCCGTCGACGCCGCGGGCTTTGTTGGCGGCGGCGGTGGTGCGAAGTACGCCTGGTACATGTACAGCACCAGGAACGAGAGGACGATCGCGATGAAAACCCTGCGTTCCATCAAGTGATCACGGGCGCGGGACGGGATCGACGCCGTGGCTGCCAAGCGGGTGGCAGCGGGCGAGGCGGCGCGTTCCGAGCCAGATGCCTTTCGCCGTCCCGTGGACCTGGATGGCTTCGCTCATGTAATCGGCGCACGAGGGATAGAAGCGGCAGGAACCAGTAAACAGCGGGGAAAGAACGGTTTTATAGGCGCGCAGCAACGCGAGCGCGATCGCGGCGCCGACCGAGAAGCGAGGCGTATTCGGCTTCGAGACTTGCGAACGGTGCATCGAGCATTTCCCGGCGCGGCACGATGACGATGTCGAGGCCGCCAACCTGCTTGCGCCGCCTGAAGAGCTCCCGCGCCCGCCGTTTCGCCCGGTTGCGCTCGACGGCTGACCCGAGTTTCCGCGTGGCCGCGACACCCAACCGCGGCGCCTCGGTGCCATTCACCATGACGAACAGCGTCATGAAGCGGCCGTGAACCTTTGTGCCGGTGCTGTAGATCCGCTCGTACTCGGGCCGTCGGCGAATCCTGTCCGGCGGCGCCACTACCGCTCGTCGGCGACCGTCAGGCGCTTCCGCCCCTTGGCGCGGCGACGCTTGAGGACAATGCGGCCGTTCTTCGTCGACATGCGTACCCTGAAGCCATGCGTCTTCTTGCGGCGACGGGTGTTGGGCTGGTAGGTGCGCTTCCCTTTCATGTTGTCCTTGGACTGTCAGAGTTCGTCTCGCCGGCGGCGGCGCGCCCTTGCCCCACCCTAGCGCGACGCGCGAAGGCGGGCGGAATTTTCAATACTAGTCGTCGCTGAAACGGGGTGTCAACGTCGCGGTCACAACCGCGCACGGAGTCCTGCGACGCGGGATCGCGCGGCGGCGTGGTGTGCTACAGTCCCGGGTTCTGTTTCGCGCGCTGAGGCGCCGCTTTCGCCACGACCCTTCGGTGTGTTCCCCAAGATTTCCACAACTGTGGAAAACATTGTGGAAAACCCATGGGCCGGCTGAGTTCTGGTGCCGATCTCGCGCATTTACAGCAGTTTTGCCCAGGCGAAGCGGCGGGATCGCCTATTTTTCGGCCTCCAACGGGGCGTTGCGGCGCCCAACCGCCGGCACGACGGGCGTCGAGCGAGGCGAAAGTCCCCCACGTCAGCGTTTTTCTGGTGATATCGCATGGACACGAGCATCTGGGACCAGATCCTCGCCCGCATCGAAACGAAAGTTAACCGGCATAGCTTCTCCACCTGGTTCAGACCGACGACGTTCATGACCGATGGCGGCCGCTCGATTACCGTTCGTGTTCCGAACGCGCTTTTCAAGGACTGGCTGACGAAGCACTACTCGGTCGTGCTCTCGGAGGCGCTGGCCGAAGTCCGGAGGGGTGAGACCTCGCTGGTCTTCGTCGCGGAGCCGGGCGCGGCACCGCCGCCCCCCGACGAGCCGACCCTGACGATCGAGGAGAGCGACGAGGTCGCCGGCGACAGCATGACGACGCCAGCCGGCCTCAATGCCCGCTACACCTTCGACACGTTCATCGTCGGACCGTCGAACCAGTTCGCGCACGCGGCGTGCCGCGCGGTCGCCGAAGCGCCGTCCCGTTCGTACAACCCGCTGTTCATTTACGGCGGGGTGGGTCTCGGCAAGACACACCTGATGCATGCCGTCGGGCAGTTCGTCCTGCAGCACGATCGCACGCTGAAGCTCACCTACATCTCGTCCGAGCGTTTCATGAACGAGATGATCAACGCGGTGCGCTACGACCGGATCCTGGATTTCCGCGAGCGCTATCGCAGCGTGGACGTGCTCCTGGTCGACGACATTCAATTCGTGTCCGGCAAGGAAGGCACGCAGACCGAGTTTTTTCACACGTTCAACGCCCTGTACGACGCGCAAAAGCAGATCGTGCTGAGCAGCGACCGGCCGCCGCACGAAATCCCCGCGCTCGAAGAGCGGCTGCGCTCGCGCTTCGAGTGGGGACTGATCGCCGACATCCAGTCGCCGGATCTCGAAACGAAGGTGGCGATTCTCAAACGGAAGGCCGACGCCGAAGCGGTCCCGCTCCCCGACACGGTGGCGCTCTACATCGCAGGGCGCATCAAGTCGAACATCCGCGAGCTCGAGGGATCGCTCATCCGCCTGATTGCCTATGCGTCGCTGACGGGCCGCGAGATCTCGCTCGAGCTGACCCAGGAAGTGCTGAAGAACGTGATCGAGCAGGACGAGAAGGCGATCACGATCGAATCGATCCAGAAGTTCGTGTCCGAGTACTACCAGCTCAAATTCGGCGAGCTGAAGTCGAAGAACAACTCGAAATCGATTGCGCTGCCGCGGCAGATCGCGATGTACATGTGCAAGACGCTCACGCACGCGTCGCTGCCGGAGATCGGACGCAGCTTTGGGGGAAAGCACCATTCGACGGTGATCCACTCGATCAAAAAAGTGGATGAGCTGCGAAAGAATGACCGGGATTTCAACAGCCTCATCACGAGTTTTCTTCAGTCTTTCAGATGATTCAACAGCCGTGAACAGATGAACTCGAACGCACTCTGTGGACGTTTCTGAAGGCCAAAAACCGCACAGAAAACCCGCACCCGGCGCGCGTCAAACGCACAGTTTTATCAACACGCTAAGTCATTGGTTCTGAAGGATTAATTGTCATCGCTGCCCCTTTGCACAGACCCTTATTTTCTGTATACTTCTGTATCTCTTCTGATCCTCTGATTCAGATCGTAAGAACCTGACTGAGAGGCTCCTTCACGGCGGACACGCCACGCCGCTTCGAGGTCACCGCACGCATATGGAACTCGTCGTCGGGAAAAACCAGCTTCTGCGAGAACTGCAACTTTTTCAGGGCATCGTGGAACGCAAGAACACGATCCCGATTCTCGCGAACGTGCTGATCGAGGCGAAGGGGAACGAGGTGCGCATGCTGGCGACCGATCTCGAGGTCGCGCTGCGCAGCCGCTGCGACGCGGCCGTGGCGAAGGGTGGATCGCTCACGCTTCCCGCGAAGAAGCTCTACGAGATCATCAAGGCGCTTCCCGAAACCGACGTGCGGATCCAGGAGGACAAGAACGGCGTGAAGGTCGCCGCGGACAAGTTCGATTCGCGGATGCAGACGCTGCCGCGCGAGGACTTTCCGTCGCTGCCTGAAGCGGCGGGCACGGCGAGCGCGACGCTCCCGCGCGAAGCGTTGAGCGAGATGGTGGCCAAGACGCAGTTCGCGATCACCGGCGAAGACACACGGTATTTTCTCAACGGCGCACTATTCGTGCTGCGGTCCGATTCGATGAGCCTCGTGGCCACCGACGGCCATCGTCTCGCGCTCGTCACCGTGAAACGTGAGGGCGCCGATCAAGTCGTCATCAAGGCCGACGAGGAAGTGAAAGTCATTCTGCCGAAGAAGACGCTCCTCGAGCTCGGCAAGCTGCTGTCGGAGGGCGAAGGCGATATTCGCTACGAGCGCGGCGAGAACCATCTGTTTTTCGAGGTTGCCGGTCGCGTACTGATCTCGCGGATGATCGACGGCCAGTTCCCCGCGTACGAACGCGTGATCCCGAAGGGGAACGACAAGGACATCGAGTTCGAGCGCGAGCGGCTGACCAACGCCGTCAAGCGTGTGGCGCTCCTGTCGAACGAGCGGTCGCGCGCGGTGAAGTTCGAAATCGACAAAGGCACGGTTGAAGTCACGTCGAGCAGCTCGGAATTCGGCGAGGCACGGGAGCAGCTCGCGGTCGACTACCAGGGCGCCGCGCTCAACATCTCGTTCAACGCGCAGTACGTCCTGGACTTTCTCAACGTCGCCGACACCGACGTTGTCTCGCTCTCCCTCAAGGACGAAGTCAGCCAGGCCGTAATGAAGCCCGTCGGCGCGCAGGGGTACGACTACACCTACGTGATCATGCCGATGCGAATCTGACGGAGCACCTGAAGGACACGCGTGGCACATACCGGACAACAGCACACCGACCAGACAGACGCGCTCACGACTCCCGAGACAGAGGCATCACCGGGCCCGAATGGGAACGGGTCCGTCGAGGCAGACGACTACGGCGCCGACAAGATCAAGGTCCTCGAGGGGCTGGAGGCCGTCCGCAAGCGGCCCGCCATGTACATCGGGTCCACGGGCGAACCCGGGCTCCATCACCTCGTCTACGAGGTCGTGGACAACTCGATTGACGAGGCGCTGGCGGGCTTCTGCGACCAGGTCAACGTCACGATCCACATCGACAACTCGGTGACGGTGATCGACAACGGCCGCGGCATCCCTGTCGATCCGATGCCCGACGGGCGCTCGGCCGCGGAAGTCGTGCTGACCGTGCTTCACGCCGGCGGCAAGTTCGAAAACGCCGCGTACAAGGTCTCAGGCGGCCTGCACGGCGTCGGCGTGTCGGTCGTCAACGCGCTGTCGGAACGCCTGGACCTGGAGATCTGGCGCAACGGACAGGTGTATCAACAGAGCTACGAGCGCGGGACGCCCGTCGGCGAGATCGTCGTCACGGGCACGACCCAGCGGCGCGGGACGAAGGTGACCTTCAAGGCCGACCCGCAGATTTTCGAGACGACCGACTTCAGCTTCGACACCCTGGCGCAGCGGCTCCGCGAGCTCGCGTTCCTCAACGGCGGCATCCTGATCACCATCGACGACGAGCGCGACGGCAAGAGCCACAAGTTCCAGTACGAAGGCGGCATCGTCTCGTTCGTCGAGCACCTGAACAAGAACAGGGCGGTCGTCAACGACAAGCCGATCTTCATGAAGGGCACCAAGGACGGCATCGACGCCGAGATCGCCTTGCAGTGGAACGACGGCTACTCGGAGCTGACGTTTACCTTCGCGAACAACATCAACACGCACGAGGGCGGCACGCACCTGTCCGGCTTCCGCTCGGCGCTGACGCGTACCATCAACGCGTA
>DASQAX010000128.1:0-2237 GCA_035635535.1 Vicinamibacterales bacterium
GCTGCTCGACCGAATCGGCTCGGTCAATGAGCTCGGCGCCTTCCTGAACACGGAAGCGGGAGCGCGCTTCCTGAAGGGACTCACCACCGTCAACGAATCGGAGGTCGGTCCACACGCGAGGATCCTCCGCGCCGTGCAGACAGGAGCGGTGCTCGCCACGCTGGGAACCGGCCTCTATCTGTACGGCTGGCTGACGCCGGGGGTGCGCGGTGAGGTCACGAACTCCATCAACGCCATCGCCACCATCTTTTTCGGTATTGGCGTCGGTTTCCTCGGCTCCGCCGCGCTCTCGTATCGGCTGTCGAAGCAGATGGGCCTCGTTTCGACGGATGAGCAGCGTCGCAATGAACCGGCTGTTCCGACCGTCTAGGCGTGGGCCGTCTCGATGAGGCGACGTTCGCGGCCTTTCACGCGCGCACGTCGCGCCCGCTCCGGGCGTACGTGCTGCGCGTCGTCGGCAACGTGTCGGACGCCGATGACATCGTGCAGGAAGCGTTTCTGAGGATGCTTCGCGCCGATGTCCCCGCAGACAACGAAGAGCACTTGCGCCGGTACCTGTATCGTGTGGCCAGCAATCTCATCGTCGATCGGTGGCGCCGCAGCAGGCACGAGGAGGGTGAGGAGATGATGCCGGAGCCGGCCTCGCCTCGTCCGCGTTATGAGGACGACGCGGCGGTGGCGAAGATCTTTGCGGAGCTGAAGCCACGCGACCGGGCGCTGCTCTGGCTCGCGTACGTCGAAGGCGAGTCGCACGAGGAAATCGCCTCGTCTCTGGGTGTCGGCCGCCGCGGGGTGAAGGTTATGCTGTTCCGTGCGCGGCGGAGGCTTCGCGACCTCCTGCAGGCGCGCGGACTGCTGGTGAATTCATGACCGAATGGTTCGATCTTGATCAGGACGAGGAACGCGCCGTCGCCGCGTTCATGACGCGCGTTGCCGAGTTGCGGATCCCGGATCCCGGGTCCCGGATCCCGGACCCGGCGGAGCTCTGGTGCAAGGCGACGCTGCTGCGAAGGTGGGAAGCGGAGCGCCGCGCGCAGCGTCCGCTCGACATCATGCAGCCGATTGAAATCGCGGGCGGGCTCGTGGCGGCAGGACTGCTGCTGTACTGGTCGTTGCCCTACTTGCTGTGAACGATCTCGACGGCGCGAACGACGCCTCGTCCGAGTAACGATTCGAGCCGCGCGCGAATCAACGGTTCCGACCGCTCGACCTCAACCCCCCATGCTGCCTCGCGCACGACGACGCGCAGGACGCCGTCCTGCAGCATGACCCTCGTGCCTCGATCCATCGCCGCCCCCACGGACGATCGCCACGCGAACGCGACCTTGCCGTCGCTGAGCGGTGCCTTCCGCAGGATCTCCGCCAGCGCGTCCGGAATGAATCGATGAACCTGGATCACGGCGCAGCGATCGTAACGCATGTCAAGATTACCGCGTGGATCGGATCGTATTGGCATCGGCATCGCCGCGGCGCGCGGAGCTGCTCCGGGCAGCAGGGATCGAGTTCGACGTGATGCCTGCTCATCTCGACGAGACCGCGCATGCGGAGGAGGCCCCGGACGCCTACGTGCGCCGCGTCGCCGACGAGAAAGCGCGGGCGATCGCCGCGCGGGTGACCAATCGCGTCGTCCTCGCGGCGGATACGACCGTCGTCGTCGACGGAGCGATGCTGGCGAAGCCTGATGACGACGAGGACGCGAAACGGATGCTCCGGTTGCTGTCAGGCCGGGTTCACGACGTATTGACGGCGGTCGCGCTTCGCGGACCCGAAGGGTCCGCGCCGCAAGTGGCCGTCTCGCGGACCGAGGTCGAATTCGCCCGGCTCGTCGAGGAGGAAATCGAGTGGTACGTCGCCACCGGCGAGCCGCGCGACAAGGCAGGCGCGTATGCCATCCAGGGCTACGCGTCCCGCTTCGTCACGCGAATCGCCGGTTCGTATTCGAACGTCGTGGGCCTGCCGATCGCGCTCGTCTACGAGATGCTCGAGGCGCTGGGACCTACGACGCCTTGAACTTGTCGGGGAACTGCTTGACGATGCCGTCGCTGAGCGCATCCGACATCATCAGGATGTGCTCATAGACCGCGTCGTAGGCGCGCACGTCGCCGTCCCAATCGTGCTTCGGTCTTGCGACCACCTCGTTCGTCGTCGTCGACAGATGCATCTTCATCATGTCGATGAGCGTGGCGCGGGGCCAGTTCGGATTCGCCTTGCTGAGGAACGTGGCGATGTCGACCGCG
>DASQAX010000129.1:0-2576 GCA_035635535.1 Vicinamibacterales bacterium
CGGAGTCAGATACGCGCTGTACGGCCAACAGACGACACGATGTAGGCTGGGGATTCATGCTGCGCGCGGCGCTGATCGGCCTTCCTTCCAGCGGAAAAACCACCCTCTTCCAGTTGATGACCAGCATTCACGAGGCGCCCCGCGGCAAGGGCGACGTGAACATCGGCATCTCGAAGGTGCCCGACGACCGGCTCGACACGCTGACCGCGATGTACAACCCGAAGAAGCGCGTCCCGGCCACGGTCGAGTTCACCGACATCGTCGCCGCCGCGCGCGCCGGCGCCCAGGCGCTCGTGGACGTCGCGGGCTACAAGAACGCCGACGCGCTGGTCCACGTCGTTCGCGCGTTTCGTGACCCGTCGGTGGCCCATCCCTCCGGCTCGATCGATCCCGCGCGCGACGCGCAAACCATGGAGGATGAGCTGATCCTGGCCGACCTCGGCGTCGCCGAGCGGAGGCTCGAGCGCATCGAGAAGGACCTGAAAAAGGGGAAGTCCGCGGAGCTCGAGAAGGAGCGCGATCTCGTCCAGCGCTGCAAGGACGCCCTCGAGCACGGGACGCCGCTGCGCGCGCTGCAGCTGGCCGGCGACGATCTCAAGCGGCTGCGCGGCTTTCAGTTCCTCTCCGCGAAGCCGCTGCTCCTCGTGATCAACCTCGACGAGAACGACGTCGCGGAGGTCGGCGCGGACGTCGCGCGTGCCGCGGACAAGGCGGGCCTGACGTCATTCCTCGCGCACGCGTCCACGCGCGCCGTCGCGCTCTGCACGAAGATCGAGCTGGAGATCTCGCAGCTCGCCGCGGACGACGCGAAGGCGTTCCTCGCGGACCTCGGCCTCAGCGAGTCGGGCCTCGACCGCGTGATTCGCACCAGCTACGACCTGCTCGGCTACATTTCGTTCTTCACGGTGGGCGAGGACGAATGCCGCGCGTGGTCGATCTCGCGCGCCACGCCGGCGCAGCTGGCGGCCGGCGAAATCCACAGCGACATCCAGCGCGGCTTCATCCGCGCCGAGGTGGTGGCCTACGACCCGTTGATCGCGCGCGGCTCCATGCAGGCCTGCCGCGAGCACGGCGAGGTCCGCCTCGAAGGGAAGGACTACATCGTCCAGGACGGCGATATCATCAACTTCCGCCACGCGACCTGACGTGACTCCGCTTCGCATCCTGATCCTCGAGGCGCAGGTGCCGTTCGTGCACGGGGGCGCCGAGATCCTGGTGCGCGAGCTCGCGGCGGCGCTCACCGCGCGCGGGCACCTCGCGCAGATCGTCTCGGTCCCGTTCACCGACTCGCCGAGGGAAGAGCTGCTCGCGGGCGTGGAGGCGTGGCGGCTGCTCGACGTGACGAAGGCGGCCGGCGGCGACGTGGACCTCGTCATTCCGACGAAGTTCCCGACGTATTTCGCGAGCCATCCCCGCAAGGTGCTCTGGCTCGTGCACCAGCACCGCGCCGCGTACGAGCTCGCCGGCACGAGGTTCAGCGACTTCGCCCACACGCCGCGCGACGTGGCGCTGCGCCGCCGGCTGATCGACATCGATACGCGCGCGCTCCGCGAGTGCGTCGGCCACTTCACGATCGCGCGAACCGTGTCCGATCGGATGCTGAAGTACAACGGCATCGCGTCGGCAGCGCTGTACAACCCGCCGAAGCTCGCCGGGCGCCTGCACGCCGGCCCGTACGGCGACTACGTGCTGACCGTGACGCGGCTCGAGCACGTCAAGCGCGTCGACCTCACCATCGACACGTTCGAGAAAACGACCGCGTCCGTCCGTCTCCTGATCGCCGGCGACGGCTCGATACGCCACGAGTTGAGCGAATACATCGAGCGCCGCGGGCTTCGCGATCGCGTGACGCTGCTCGGGCGCGTCGACGACGAGCGGCTGATCGAGCTCTATGCGGGATGCCGCGCGGTGCTGTTCGCGCCCTACGAGGAAGACTACGGATACGTGACGCTCGAAGCCTTCCTCTCGCGCAAGCCGGTGATCACCGCGCGCGATTCGGGCGGCACGCTCGAGTTCGTCGCCGACGGCGTCAACGGCTACGTCTGCGAGCCGACGCCCGACGCGCTGGCCGCCGCGGTGAACCGGCTCGCTGCCGACCCGGCCCTGGCCGCCTCGCTCGGCGAGCGCGGCCACGGCGTCGCGGCACCCATCACGTGGGACCACGTCGTGGATCGGCTGGTTGCCCCGCAGGCGGTGCCCGCATGAGAGTGATCGTCGCCGAGGCGCGCGTGCCCTTCGCCCGCGACGGCGCCGAGCTCCACGCGCAATCGCTCGTGACGCAGCTGCGCCTCCGCGGCCACGACGCCGAAAGCGTCGCGCTCCCGTTCCATGGCCGCAAGCACGAGCTGCTCGAGGAGGCGTGCGCCTGGCGGATGCTCAACCTGTCGAGCAGCAACGCCCGCCCGATCGACCTGCTGATCGCGACGCGCTTCCCCACCTGGTTCGCGCGCCATCCGCGCAAGGTCGTCTGGCTGATTCACCAGCATCGGCCCGCGTACGATCTCTACGGCACGCCGTACAGCGACTTCACCGGCACCGACGAGGACAGGCGGCTGCGCGAACGGATTGCGGCCATG
>DASQAX010000130.1:0-4456 GCA_035635535.1 Vicinamibacterales bacterium
CGCACCTGCACTTCTACCTCTCGGACGAGTGGTTCACGCCGGATGGTGCCACCGCGATCGCCATCCCCTTTTACCTGGCGCATCCGCGGCTCGCGAAGCTCGAAGAAGCGCAGATGCTCGAAGTCGAAGGCGGCGAGTACGAGTGGGGCATGCGCATCCTCCGGCACGAGGCCGGCCATGCCATCGACAACGCGTTCAAGCTGCGCCTCCGCCGCCAGCGGCTCGAGGTGTTCGGCTCGTACAAGAAACCCTACCCCGAATCGTACACGCCGCGGCCGTACAGCAAGAGCTTCGTCCTGCATCTCGATGCCTGGTATGCACAGAGTCATCCGGACGAGGATTTCGCGGAGACGTTCGCCGTCTGGCTGACGCCGAACAGTGAGTGGCGCCAGCGCTACGCCGGCTGGCCTGCCGGGAAGAAACTGCAGTACATGGACGTGCTGATGCGGTCCGTTCGCGGCAAGGCGCCGCGCCTCGACAACCCGATCGAGGTCGAGCCGCTGCGCGCGGTGCGTAA
This sequence comes from Vicinamibacterales bacterium, assembly GCA_035635535.1. Taxonomy (GTDB): domain Bacteria; phylum Acidobacteriota; class Vicinamibacteria; order Vicinamibacterales; family UBA2999; genus Gp6-AA40. The sequence goes on from DASQAX010000130.1 coordinate 518, forward strand.
GACGCTGCGGCAGCACTACCGCACCAAGCGGCGCCACTACGGCGTCGATTACCCGAACTTCTACGATCGCGACCTGCGACGGCTCTTCTCCGACGCGCCCGAGTTCGCGAGCAGCATCACCGCCGCGCAGTTCATCGGCCGCATCCGGCGCGCCACGCGCCGCGCCGTTGCCGAGTGGACCGGCATCTACCAGTACACGATCGACCAGGTCATCGAGGACATGATCGAGCGGTCGCGCGAGCTCAAGCTGCGGCTCGCCGTCCCGGAGGATCAGGCGCGCCAGGAGTTCACCGTGCTCTTGACCGTCCAGACGATGAACCACCTGCACAGCGGCGGGCATCGGTTGTTCCTGTGAAGCGCCGCATCCTGGCCCTCGTGCACGAGCATCTCGTTCCGCCGGAGGACACGACCGGCATCGACGTGCTCGAAGCCGAGTGGAAGATGGAGTACGACGTCATCGAGACGCTGCGCGAGATGGGGCACGAGGTGCGCGTGCTCGGCGTGCACGACGACCTCGCCGGCATCAGGCCCGCCGCGGGGTTCTTCGAGCCGCACATCGTCTTCAACCTGATGGAGGCGTTCGCGGGCGTCACGACCTTCGATCAGAACGTCGTCAGCTATCTCGAGCTGCTGCGGCTCCGCTATACCGGCTGCAACCCGAGAGGGTTGATCTTCGCGCGCGACAAGGCGCTGTCGAAAAAGCTCCTCGCCTACCATCGCATCCCGGTCCCAGACTTCAGCGTCGTGCGGTACGGACACAAGCCGACGCTGCCCAAGAAGATGCACTTCCCGCTGATCGTGAAGTCGCTCTTCTTCGAGGCGTCCGCGGGCATCTCGCAGGCGTCGGTCGTCGAGGACGAGGAGCAGTTCGCGCGGCGCGTGCAGTTCATCCATGAAAGCCTCGGCACCGCTGCGATCATCGAGCAGTTCATCGACGGGCGGGAGCTGTACGTCGGCGTCCTCGGCAACGAGCGGCTCGAGGTGCTGCCGGTGTGGGAGATGTCGTTCGCGCAGATGCCGGAGAACCGCTGGCGCATCGCGACCGAGCGCGTGAAGTGGAACACGCAGTATCAGAAGAAGAACGGCATCATGACCAACGCCGCGAAGCTCGATGCGGCGGCCGTGGATCACATCCAGCGGATCGCGAAGCGCGCCTATCGCGCGCTCGACCTCAATGGCTACGCCCGCATCGATCTGCGCATGGATGAAGAAGGGCACGCGTACGTGCTCGAGGCAAATCCGAATCCCAACCTGGCGTACGGCGAGGACTTCGCGGAGTCCGCGGAAACCGCGGGCGTCTCCTACGAGACGCTGCTCGAGCGAATCATTGCCCTCGGACTGCGATGGGTACCCGAGAGGACTGGGTAAAGCGAAGCTCGCTTCCGTTACCGTTTCGACGACCTGCGCGCGGATCCGTAACACGTTATTGACACCGGGCTGGTTCGCGGCGGACCCCGCAGCGAACGGCCTCGGCCATCGGTGGCAGTGGAATTGCCCGCCTGCCCTGCTGCTCCCACGAGACCCCGTCAGCAAGGAGCCTCCGATGCGCCGCAGCAGATTCGTGGTCGCTGTCGTCCTTCTTGTGTTCGCGTTCGCATCGACGTCCTGGGCACAGCGCTCCAGGACGACTCGATTCGTCGACGGACAGATGCTCGTCAAGTTCAAGCCCGGAGCGGCCGCAAGCGCGAAGGCAGACGCGCATCGACACGGCGGCGGAAAACCGTTGAAGGAGATCGCGCGAACGGGCGTCCAGCTCGTCTCCCTTCCGCCCGGCACCGAAGCGTCGGCGATCGCGCGCTACCGCAACAATCCCAACGTCCTGTTTGCAGAGCCGAACTACATCCGCAGCATTCCGGCGGGAGCGCGTACGACTGCGGGTGCGCCTGCGGCGCCCGTCATGCCTGGCGATCACAACTTCCACGAGCAGTGGGGACTCCACAACACCGGCCAGCAGTTCCTCTGCCTCCCGTGGGTCTTCGGCGATCTCTGCTTCTATGTCGGCACGCCGGACGCGGACATCGATGCGCCGGAGGCGTGGGCGACGTCGACCGGGAGCCCAACGGTGACCGTCGCCATCATCGACAGCGGCGTGGATTACACCCACCCCGACATCGCGCCGAATTACGCCGGTGGGCAGGACTTCATCAACGGCGATCTCGACCCGATGGACGACCAGGGGCACGGCACGCATGTCGCCGGCATCATCGCGGCCGCGATGAACAATCCGACGGGCGATCCGGCGGCGGCTGAAGGCGTGGTCGGCGTGGCGCCGAACGCGCGCATCCTGGCGTACAAGGTCTGCGCCGCCGACGGGTCCTGCAGCGACTTTGCGATCGAGCAGGCGATCGCGCAGGCCGTCGCCGATCACGCCAGGGTGATCAACATGAGCTTTGGCGGTCCCGATTACTCGCAGTCGATGGACGAGGCCCTCCAGGCCGCGTGGGCCGCCGGTCTCGTCCTCGTCGCCGCGGCGGGCAACAACGGGACCACGGATCTGACGTATCCGGCGGCGTTGCCGAACGTGGTCTCGGTTGGCGCGTTTGACGAGGACGACAATCGCGCCTCGTTCTCCACCTTTGGAGACTGGGTCGACATCGCGGCGCCGGGCAACGTGATCATGTCCAGCTACCCGATGGCGCAGTGCGCCGTCACCACGGATCCTGGCGACACGGGGTGCTACACGTGGTTGAGCGGGACGTCGATGGCGTCGCCGTTCGTCGCCGGCGCGGCGGCGCTCGTCTGGTCGCGCGGCGATGTCACCAGCAATCAGCAGGTCGTCGACATCCTCCTGGCCAGCGCCGATCCCGTTGGCGTGGCCAGTGCGCCGCTCAACAGCTGGACCGTCCACGGCGGCCTCAACGTCGCGAACGCGCTCGCCTACGCCGTGACGAATCTGCCGCCGGTAGCCAACGCCGGTCCAGACCAGGACCTCACCGACAGTGGCTTCGACGACGTCGAGCTCGTCAACCTCGATGGCAGCGGCTCTCACGATGCCGACGGCACGATCGAACGCTACGAATGGCAGGAAGGGGACACCAGCGTCGCGACCGGCGCCACGACGTCCGCGTGGTTGACGGCCGGGACCCACACGCTGACGCTGACGGTGACTGACGCTGCCGGCGCCATCGGCACCGACAGCGTGATGATCACCATCACGACGCCCAACCGTCCGCCGATCGTCTCGGACACGGGCGCCACCGCCGTCGTTGGAACACCCGTTCCCATCGCGCTCGGCGCCACGGACATCGAGACCTGCGAGCTGACGTTCTCCGTGGTACAGGCCCCGGGCAGCGGCACGCTCGGAGCGATGCAGGACTTGCCGTGCCTCGCCGGGAGTCCGAACGGCGATAGCGCGCAGATTACGTACACGCCCGGGAGCGCAGGCACGTATACCTTCACCTACAAGGCGAACGACGGCCACGACGACAGCAACATCGGTACGGTGACCGTCACAGTCACGGAACCCAATCGTCCGCCGACCGCCTCGAACGCCAGCGCCAGCACCGTTGTCGGCGCACCGGTGACCATCACACTCGGCGCGGCGGACATCGAGACCTGTGAGCTGACGTTCTCGGTCGTCCAGGCGCCGGCCAGCGGCACGCTCGGAGCGGTGCAGAACCAGCCGTGCGGCGCCGGGAGTCCGAACATCGACACCGCATCGATCACGTACACGCCGGGGAGCGCGGGCACATATACGTTCACCTACAAGGCGAACGACGGCACCGCCGACAGCAATATCGCGACTGTGACCATCGCCGTCGCGGCCCCGCCGCCGCCGCCGGCGACCTTGACCGTGGCCGGCATCAGCCCGAACGTTGTCAGCCAGAACGTCGGAACCCGAGCCTTCGTCATCACGGGGACCGCGTTCGCCACCGGCGCCAGGGTCTCGTTCATCAACGGCACCGGTGGGCAGACGCCGCGCGTCGTCAACGTCACGCG
>DASQAX010000131.1:0-10302 GCA_035635535.1 Vicinamibacterales bacterium
GCTCGCAGAACGCGTGCACCGGCGCCCAGCTCCTTCCACCCAGGCCGGAGATCACGGCGAACACGGGCTCGGCCGCCAACCGTCGTTCGAGCTGCTGCTGCCACGTCGACTCCGCGCCGGTCAACTCCCACACATGCAGCTCCCAGCGGCGATGGACCATGAACATCGAGCGGCCGAGGGCGGTCTTGCCCGACGCCTGCATGCGCGGCGCCGGCACCATCTGGCGGATGTTGCGGTCGGAGAAGAACTGCCGCATCACGTCGAGCATGCCGGCGCGCTTCACCGGGTCGGCATCCGGCGTGATCACGGTGGCGAGGTGCAGCGTCGTCTCGGTGACGCCGGGCACGCGTCGTTGATCGAGCGCCTTCAGATACCCGATGAGCGAGGTCATGTCGGACTCGCCGAGCGCGTAGTTCGGCATCAGGTAGCTGAGCGCCTTGCCCTGCGAATCGACGCCTTCGCGGATGGCCCGCGCCAGCAGCGCATCGGTATAGGGCTCGCGTTCGCCCCGCATGCCCTCGACATACGGGATGTCGCGGTCGCCGCCGTCCTTGGGCAGCGGACGGTACAGATAGCGGCCGGTGATCGGCGGGACGACGGCGCGGCCTTCGCGGGCGCCGAAACCGCTGCGCCGGTGGCAGTTGACGCAGGCGGCGGCCACACCCAGCGCCGTCTCGGCGCCGTCACGCAGCGCCTCCAGCGGCGCACCCGAGCCGGTCACGCCGCGCCGGTAGATCGCCTCGCCGGCGTCGGCCACGGCCTCGGCGCCACGTGCTCTGGTGGGCGCCGCCAACGCCGCCAGCGTGAGGCTCGCGGCAAGCAGGCGCTGCAGGGGCCCGAGCATGTCTACTGCGCTGGTCGCGCCGGGTTGCTTTTGGCCGGGCTGCGCGTGTCGACGGTCACACCTCTGCGCCGGACCGTCGCCGATCCCGGCTTGGCGAACCTGCGGTCGTCCAGGCGAGGATTGAGAGCCACCTGCTCGATCACCAACTTGTCGCGCGTCTTGCCATCAGCCGTGCCGGTTTCGATGCTGAACGGCAATTGCAGCCCCTCGACCGCGCGGTAGTCGGCGAAGTACACCGACGTCACCGCCGGCCGACCCTGGGCGTTCACGAACTCGCGGTCGTAGCGCAGCTCGAGAAAAGTCTCGGCGTCGATCCACACGCGGTACGAGCTACCCGAAGCGAGCCGCAGTCCGAGCACGTAGGCCTTGCGGCCCTCGACCTCCTCCAGGCCGGCCAGCGAGATCGTCGCGCCCCTTGCGGCATGGTCCATCAGCGGCCCGTCGATCATCGGGGCGCCGCGTGCGAACTTCAGCTCGTCGGCCGTGTACGGCTGCACCTCGGGCCGGCCCGTGCTGCTGGCGCGCATCTTCCAGCCGTCGGTCCCGTCGAAGACCCGAACCGCCTTCTGGCCGTCGACCGTGATCTCGAATCGCGTGCGGTCGGGGCGCTTCTGCTCGAGCGCGAACGGCACCCGCCCGCCCCGCTTCGCGCCCTCGACGCGGCCGGCCCAGGCCATGGTCTCGATCTTGCGCCAGGCCTCCAGGCCGCCGCGCGCGGAGGCATTCCTTTCCAGGACCTGGGCCGCCGTGAGGGTCTGCGCCGTGGCCGGCTCAGCAGCGAACGCCGGTGCTGCGGCAGATGCGGCCAGGGCCCAGGCTGCGAAGCGCCTCATCGACATGGCGGGCTGGGGCCTACCGCGCGGCCTGCTTGAGCGGCGGCTTGGCGAACAGGCTGTCGTCCAGCGGCGGATTGACCTTGATCGTCTGGATCGTCATCTTGTGCGAGCCCTTGACGCTTTCGACCACGGTCTCCATCGTGTGCGGGAACTGCAGCCCGCCCACCGGCTTGAAATCGCGGGAGAAGACGGCCACCTTGCGCATGCGCCCGTCGAGGCGGCGCGGCTCGCCGTCGATCTTTGCCTCGAGGAAGCTCTTCGCATCGATCCACAGGTGGATCTGCTCGCCGCCCTTCAGGGTCAGCTTGAGCTTGTAGGTGTTCCTGCCTTCGACGACCTCCGTGCCCGCGAGCTTGACCTTCGTTCCCTTCCTCTCGAAGTCGACCAGCGGGCCGTCGAGCTCGGCCGCCGCCGCGGCCGACCGGACCTCGGCCGCGGTGTAGTTCTCGACCTCGTTGCGGTTGAGGTAGGGCCGCACCTTCCAGCCCTGCTTGCCGTCCCACACCTGCACCGCCGTCTGGTCCTGGAACTTGATCTCCAGGCGGCTCTTCTGCGGGCGCTTCATGCTCATCAGGAAGGGCAGCTTCGCGTCCTTCTTGCCGCCGGCGTCCATCTGGCCCGACATCGTCAGGCTGTCCACCGCGCGCCATGCCGCCAGGCCGCCGCGGGCCGCGATGTTCCTGCCGACGATCTGGCTTACGGGCAGCGCGGGAGGCGGCGGGATCTTTTTCGGCCGCGGCGCCTTCGCCGCCGGGGCCGCCTCGGCCGCAGGTGCCGCTTTCGCGCGCGGCGCGGCCTTGGCAGCCGGCGCCTCGTCAGCCGCCATCGCCACCGCGGCGGCCATCGAGGCCAGGCCGCACAGGATCGAGATGCTTCTCTTCATGATCGCATGACTCCTCGGGCGAGCGACCGCTGTCACGATCCCTCCACCACCAACCCGTCGGCGTGAAAGATGCCGATCATCACGTTGACGCGGTCCCCGGGCTTGATCAGGTTGCCCTTGTTGGAAAACACCATCCAGTACTCCAGGCCGGCCTGCGGCGTGGCGGCCTGGCGTAGCTGGCCGACCTTGTCCATCACCGGAACGTGCAGCAACGCACGGCTTCTCTGCCCAAGCAGGTAGGGCGTCGCCTTCTTGTCGGCGAGCAGTTTCGCCCGCTCGGGGTCGGCCACGCGGTAGCTGAAGCGGATCAGGTTGCCCGACGAGGTGTAGCTCACCTTGAGCTTGTCCACGCCCCAGGCGGCGACGTAGTAGTTCTTCGCCTTCTCGGTCATCTTCACCTGGCGCAACGACAAGGGCTTGCGCTGCGGCTGCGGCGCTGCCGCCTTGCCCGCTGCCGCTGCCGCGGCCGGTGCAGGTGCGGCCGGGCCGGATTGCGCCCATGCCGCGGATGCGAGACAGCACCACGCAACCAGCGCGGCGAGCGCTGTCGTGCCGGTGCACAGGACCGATCGTTCCATCGTCGCCTCAGCGTACTCGAAATCGGCGCTCACGTCTGCGCCTACGTCGCCTGCGTCGCAGGGGGCGCTCATCGCAGGGGCACCCGGCTGATTGCGCGCCGCGTCCGCTGCATCGAAGGCGGCACCGCAGGCGCATGCCCGGCGCCCGAGGCCGCCTGGGCCTGCTTCCGGGCCGCCGAAGCGTAGGGCGAAACCCGAGGCCGTGTGCCGGCGGGCGAGGGCGCGGCCGACGCGGCCGGGGCCGTCACCATCGCGCTTGTCGGCGCCGGCGTCGCGCAGATGGCACCGGCCGGCAGCAACAGGATGCCGACAACACCCGCGAGCGCCATCGATCTGAGCATGCTTCTGTTCCCCATTCTGGCGCAGCGCCCAGCTACTTGCGCTTTCCGGCGTTCATCCACGATTCCACGTCGCCACCGGCCGTGCCGACCGCCACGTCGCGGTGCCTGGGCTTGATGTACCTCTTGCGCTGCTCGTCGTTGAGCAGTGCGCGGATCCGGTCGGCTGTCCGGTCACCGATCGCCTGCGTGGCACTCACTCGCCTGGCCGCGGGGATCGACTTGTCGTTCCACAGCCGGGCCACCTGCTCGCGCTGGGCCTCGAGCACCTTCTTCACCTGAGCCTGCTGGGTGGCGTCCAAGCCGAGCTCCCTGGCGAGCAGCATCACGCGCCGGTCAAGGGGTGAGGCTCTTTTCCGGCGGCGCGCCGTGTCCTGTGGAACCAGGGCAGCGGCTTCGCTGTCGTCGACGGCGCGGGCCGCGCCGGCTGCTTCGGCCGCGCCAGCGGGCTCGGTGGCGTCAGTGGCGTCAGTGGCGTCGGTCGCCGCATGCGCCCGCCCGAGGCCAGCGCCCACCATGGCCAGCGCCATCGCCAGTCGAAGCGCCAACCTGCCCACCTTTCCTCGATGGTCCGCGCTCTGGAGCATGCTCATGCCTGTCCGCCTGTCATCGTTCATTGCTCGCGCCGCCATCGCCCGGATCGCCAAGCGCCTTCCGGAACGACCGCTCGCGGGAGGACCCGCGAGCGGCATGTCTGGCAAATCGAGCTTCCGTCACGGTGTCGCAAACCCGGTCAGGTTTCCGGTCGCCGGCGAGGGCGTGCCATTGCTGGTGTAACTGATCGTCCCGCTGCGATTCACACCCCGCTGAGAACCCATGGTGGTGAACCGGACCCCCACCGTGCAAGTGCCTCCTGGCGGCAGGGACTGTCCAGTGCAGGCGTCCTGGCCAATCACCAGATTGAAGAAGTAGGGACCACTTCCCAACCCACCGCTCGTGATCGCCACATTGCTCACCGTCAAACTCGCACCCGTTCCGTCCTGTGGGGCGGCATTGGTCAGGATGATGACGTTGGTGTCAGTGTTGGTGCCGGCGGGCAGCGTGATGGTCAGCGGCGCGACCGACACCGCCGCACGAGTTGCAACCCCTCTACCCGTGAGACTGACGCTGGCTGGCGTGACGGTCACGCCTGCGCCTGCGACCGTCAGGGTTCCAGTTCGTGGCCCCGTCAACGTTGTCGTCGGCGCGAACTGCACCTTGACCGTGCACGAAGCACCCACCGCGAGAGTGTTCCCGCAATTTGGCGCCCCGGCCGGGAACGTCCCGGTCGTGACCCGGGTGAAGGTGGTCGAACCGGTCAGCGTATAGCTCAAGTTACCCGCGCTCGGCAGTGCCGAGTTGCCGGTGTTCGTGACGGTCACGTTCTGCGTCGCGCTGATGGTTCCGTTCGCCCAGTTTCCGAATGCCAGAGAGTCCGGGCTCACGGTCGCGGTACGCGTCGGCGCTACAGCGTTTGCAGTGATCGTGACCGGCGCGTTTGTCACCGTGGCGTTTCCAGCGATCGCAACCGACCCGGTCACCGGCGTCGCCCCGGTGGGTGTCGAGGGTGCGACCCACTGCACCCGAATCGTGCACGACGTTCCTGCGTCCAGCGTGCGCAAGGGCGGGGTCGGGCCGGCGGTCGGGCAGTTGCCCGTGAAACCTGTGAGGCGCGTGAGACCCGTGCCGGTGACCGTTCCGGTTCCTGAGTTGAACACGAAAGCCGTGGTCCCGTTGTTGGAGACCGTGAGGTCCCGCGTCGTGGTCGTGCTAACCACGGCGTTGAAGACCAGCGGCGCTGGGTTCACGACAACCAGCGTGCTGTTGGCAGCGATCTGGTACTCCACCGCGCCTACGTCCGCCGGATTTGTAGAGATTCTCGGTCGCGGATTACCGAAGAAGTCCGTCGCCGGCGCACCGGTGTTGGTTCCCCGGTTGACGGCCGACGACGTACCCGCGATTGAATACGCGCCGCCCGTGGCAGCCACGGACGCTGAGGCAACCATCAGTTCAGGCGCGGTCGGCGTCGTCGCGTTGGGCCGGCTCAGGGTCAAGGGGCCGTAGGTCAGGTTCAGCCAGTTGTGGCCCTCGTCGACCGTCGCTGCCGGCGTGATGTTGTTGAACAGGAACACCGGCGTGAGACCCGTCGTTTCGGAGCGTCCCGGCGGCGCGTTGAAGCCCCTGCAGGTCGCCTGGTCGAGCTGGTTGGAGCAGTTCTCAGGGGGCACGCGCGCGCCGTTGCAGAACTGCGCGATGACCGGCGAGTTACCCGGCGTGAAGTTGCTGCTGTTGTTCGCCACGCCCGTCGTACTCGTGAAGATCGAGTTGGTCATCGTCAGCTGCGTTCCGGCAGGCACGGTTCCGGCGGCCAGGTCATCGGTACGGAGACCCACATCCCAGTAACTGGCGCCACCCGGGCATTGACCCGTGGCCGTTTGGTTCAGCTGCGGCGTCAGCGTGATGATGTTCTGCTGCGACTCATTACCGCTCCCCGGGCCGACGATGTCGACACGGAAGGCGCGATTCTGCCAGAACATGTCATTCGTCATCGCCGGCTTGGACAGCTGGCGGCAGTCGGCATTGAGAAGCGTGCCAACGACCCCCCCCGTGTAGCCGAAGCCCGCCGGGCACAACACGAACTCCGGCAGCGACTCGAGCAGGTTCGGCGTGTCGGCCATCGTCACCAGACCCGCCGGCTGCGGACCGTGCGGCGCGTTGGGAATCAGGCAGAGCGTGTTCTGCGGGTTCAATGGGTCCGGCGTCGGGGTGCAGCCCGGAGGCGGCGCCGAGGAATTGATCGCGCCCAGTGTCTTGAACAGCACGCCCGCGGACGCGGTCGTGTCGTTGGACGCCACCGTGTTGTTGACGAACGTCACCTTCAACGCGTCTTGCATCGACACGCCACCGCCGTCCCATCCCGCCACGTTGTTGGCGATGATGTTGTTGGTGACGGTCACGCCATACCACTGTCCGTTCAACACGGGGAACGCACCCACCTCGGAGCCGTTCAACTGCTGCAGGCGCAGGCCGCCGCCACTGCCGCTCTCGGCGCTGTTACCCATGATGAGGTTCGCGTTGATCACCAGGCCCTGGCCGACACCGTCACCGATCCCTGGCGGGCAATCGACGTCGACAATCGAGCCGCACTCCAGGCCGTTGGGCAGCGTGCGATCGGTATTGGCACCGGCGATGGTCAGGCCGCCGCCGTTGGTGGGCAGGGTCGGGTTGACGCTCTGGTTGAAGAGGATCCAGTTGTTGGCGATCGTGCCGTTGAAGGTGACGCCGGTATGCACCATGCCGGCCCCGTCGCCGCTGCTCAGGTTGCCGGCGATCCAGTTGTGATCGATCGTGTAGTTGTCGCCACCGGCACTGATCGTAATACCGCCCGCGCCCGACGGCGTGCCCGAGAAGAGCGCGTCGCCGATCGAGGCGTTGTTGATGATCATGTTGTGGTGCAGGTGGTTCCTGACGTTCAACTGATGCGGGATCGCCCCGCCGGGTGCAACGGTAAGCGGCCCGATCAGGCTGCCACCGGCGCCGAACGGTGGGCACAGCGGCGCAGGCGTGATGCCGGCGCCGCAGACGGTGCCGTCGTTCGTCAACAGCCCCGGAGTTTCGCCGTTGCCCAGGTTGATCGCCCCCGACAGCGTGCCGTGGTTGCCGTAGATCCGCGTGTTGGCGATCTCGAGGTAGTGGTTCCAGCCGTGTTCGAAGATGCCGCCACCGCCTTGCGAGCTGTTGATGATGCTCACGCCATCGATGCGCGACGGGTTGCACTGGTAGTTGCCCGTGCCGTAGTCGGTTTCTGGGCGCCCGTTGGTGCGAGCGGTCGCGTTGCAGTCTGTGGCAGTGTTCCTCAAGTACCTGCTGCCATCCGGGTACGAGCCGGGAACGCCCGCCGTGGCCTGCCCCCAGAAGTCGGTGCTGCTACCGACGTTGACACCGCGGCCAAGGACCGTGACACCGGCGCCTTCATAGGCGCCCATCAGTGTCGGCTCTTGCAGGATTTGCGCAAGGTTGCCGTTGCCGCCGGCGTCCCAGCCGACGAAGGCTTCGAACGGGATGCGATCGGACTTCATGAACATGCTGGCCGGACAGGTGTAGGTGCCGCTCGGATCGAAGGTGTTATTGAAGGGGTTGGGTGCGCCGTCGATGGTGAGGCCGAACAGACACGTCACCTGCCGGCGCCATGAATCCATCTTGCCCGCCGGATGCGAGTCGGCATTGATCGTGACCGAGCCGGTGCCCACGCCTTGCAGGCGCACCGGCTTCCACATGAGCAGGTTTTCCTTGTACGTGCCCGGGGTGACGATGATCAGGTCGCCCGGCGAGGCGTTGTCGATCGCGGTCTGAATCGGGCTTGGCCCGATGCGGCCGAAGGGGCCCGGCACGACCGTGGTCGTCGACGTCACGACGGTCGGCGGCTTGCCGGCGACGGTGACCGTGATCGCGTCGATCGAGCGCTTGCCGTTGCCCGCCGTGACGACCAATTCACCGCAACGATAGTTGGTGAGGTTGGTGGTGTCGACCGAGCCGTTCGCGAGGCGCGGAGCCGGCGTCTGCCCGGCGGGTGGCAGCGCGGTCGTGGAAGTGCTGTTCGAGCAGGTGGAGCCGACACCGGTCGCGGTATTAAACGTGTTCGAGATCGGCGGCACCGTGCAAACGAGCTGAGTGGGGGTCCAGGTGCCACAGGTTGCAGTCACACCGGCGATCGTTACGGCCCCCGGCGTGGAGCCGAATCCGTAGTGGCGCGTGATGGTCTTCTGGTTGTACGGCGCCGTGGCCGCATTCGGTCCGGAGTAGTTCGGGTTCTGCACGACCCTGCTGCAGGGATCCGCCGTGTTCTCCGAACCAAGGCAGTTGATGGTCAGCGTGTGCGTGCCACCGGTAGCGTTCACCCACGGTCCGGTGCGGGCGGCGAGCGACCCTTCCGCATTGGTATTGACGACCGAACCGATCGCCGGCGTTGCATCCGGGTATTCGCTGTCCGGCAGGTTGTAGCCGTCGGCAAAGGCCTGGGTCGGGATCACCGGCGTATCCATGTACGCGGTGAAGCCCGGCATGAACGGCGTCTCGTAGCAGAAGTCGCTGTAGGCCGGGCTGTACGCCGGGTCGGTGATCATCCGGCCTGTCGCCACACCATTGATCACTTCAGGGATCGGGCCCGGATCGTTCATGCACGCGATCGACATTTGCGGCACGTAGCCGGTCGGGTTCGGCGGGTTGACGCCGTAGGTCGAGAAGTACAAGCCGTTGTAGATACCCCACTGGTCGGAGTAGACGCGGGCCACCTCGTTGCCGGTGAAGTCACGCATGGCAACCGGGAGGTTCGGCGGGCCGAACTTCTCGCCGAACTGCGGCGAGAACGGGTCGAACTCGGACGCGAAGTCGTTGGTGATCGTGCCGGTGAAGTGGCCGGCGATGTGGGCCGAGCTGAAGATGTAGAACTTGGCCAGCGCCGTCATCTGGTCTTCGAGCGTGACTTCCTTGCGGTCGCACAACGGCCGCAGCGCACCCGCGAAGGGCGCGTTCTGCCCGGAGGTCGGGAAGAGGCTGTTGAAGTCCGGGACGATGCGCTTGGCACCGACGCAGGGCCAGAAGGTCTCGATGCTGCCGGTGTCGCCTTCGTGGCGCGGCGTCGCGCCGAGGTTGGTGGTCGGATTGAGCGCGTTACTCCTGTTGTAGAAGGCGTTGATCGCGGCCTGGTCGGGCATGATGAAGATGTTGCCAAGGCCTGCGAATTGAATCGAGATCGGCGCGATGTAGACGTCGCCGAGCAGGATGTTCTTGTCCTCTTCCTTCACCAGCTCGTAACCGGGCGGAACAATGACTTCGACGACGTATTTGCCAGGCGGCAACTGCCGGGAGCCGTCAGCATTGGTCGTGCATACGGTCGGATCGCAATTCGAGCCGGTGATGGCGCCCGTAGTCGGGTTGATACCCGTCACGCTGGGGAACTTGTACATCCCGTCGTACGGCGCGGGCTGGATCTGGTTGAGCATCGACCAGCCGTCGTAGCACTTGAACTGCGAGTTGTTCGGCAGTGGTGTCTTCGGGTTCGCCGGGTCGAGCCACTGCTTGCTGTTCTTCAAGGTCTGGAAGAACGGGCTCGTCGCGTCCTGGCCCGGGCAGTTCATGTTTGGAACGCCGTCCGAACGGAAGCCCTGCGCCCAGTCGTCCCAGCTGGTGGTCTTCGTGGTGTCGACGAGCGTGACGGTGGTCGTGCCGTCTTGCGCCGTGCCTTCCTTGTACAGATTGATCTGCACGCGCGGGACGCCCGGTTCCCAGCTCAACTGCAACAGCAGCGCCGGGTCGTCGAACGGACGCGTCGAGGCGTAGATCACATGGCCCTTGATGCCGCCGTTCTCACCGGTCTCGAAGGGCTTCATGCCGAATTCGATGAAGCTGTTCTGGCCGAGCAGGCCCTGCCAGCCTTGGGTGGCGCCTACCCATGGGGGATCGACGCGTCCAGTCGAACCGGCGCCGGTTGCCGTGCAGTCGGCGTCGGCGCAATACCTGGCGCCCGGAACCTGAAGATTGGCGGGCAGAGGCACAATCTCGATCGTGTTTGCGAGATGGGCAGCGATGGTAGAAGTTCCGCCGCCGGTCGTTCCATCGGCGGGGCCGCCGGCGTCATAGACGGAGTGCACACCGGTCGGCTTGTAGCGCGTGGAGTCGGTTTCGACCACCAGCCAGTTCATGAACGGGAACACTTCATTGAAGCCCGCGAAGCCGTCCAGGTCGGTGTTGTTGAAGAAGGCGAAGCTGCCGTCGCGATACCGGATGTTGGTCGAAGCCAGCGGCAGACCAGGCTCGCCGTCCTGCGAGACGCCGTCGCCATTGG
>DASQAX010000132.1:0-4665 GCA_035635535.1 Vicinamibacterales bacterium
CGGACAGTTCGCCTTCGCTGACGAAATCGCCGTCCGCGAGGATGCAGGCGCGCTCGATCACGTTTCGGAGCTGGCGGACGTTGCCGTCCCACATCGCCTCCGACAGCACGCGCTCGGCGCCCGGCGTCAGCCCGACCAGCAGCTTGTTGAAGCGCTGCGAGAAGTTGCGCACGAACGCCGCCGTCAGGTACGGGATGTCCTCGCGCCGTTCGCACAGCTTCGGCAGCCGGATCTCGACGATGTTGAGGCGGTAGTACAGGTCGTTGCGGAAGCGGCCGGCGGCCACCTCGGCGAGCAGATCGCGATTGGTGGCCGCGATCAGGCGGACGTCGATCTTTCGAGGTTCGAGCGAGCCGACCCGCTGCACCTCGCCTTCCTCGAGGACGCGCAGCAGCTTGGCCTGCACGGGCAGCGGGAGCTCGCCGACCTCGTCGAGGAACAGCGTGCCGCCGTCGGCCGTTTCAAACAGTCCGGCCTTGTGCTCGGTCGCGCCCGTGAAGGCGCCGCGCACGTGGCCGAACAGCTCGCTCTCGAACAGCGTCTCGACGACCGCCGAGCAGTTGACCGTGACGAAGCGCTTCGCGCTGCGCGGTCCAAGCTTGTGCAGCGCGCGCGCGACCAGCTCCTTGCCGGTGCCGGTCTCGCCGGAAATCAATGCCGTGCGCACGTGCGGGGCCAGCCGGCGAATGAGCCCGAACACTTCCTGCATCGCCGGTCCCCGTCCGACCATGCCGCAGAACTCGAGCCGCTGCGCCAGGTCCCCTTCCATCGTCAGCACCTCGCGGCGCTGCGTGGCTTCGTCGCGAACGGTGGCCAGCAGCTGGCGCAGGCGCTGGAGATCGAACGGCTTGGTGAGGTAATCGAGCGCGCCGAGCTTGACGGCTTCCACGGCGCTGTCGATGGTCGCGAAGCCGGTCATCAACACGACCTTGCACTTCGGGCTCACGTCGCGGATCGATCGCAGGACGTCGAGGCCGGTGACGCCGGGCATCCGCAGGTCGAGCAGCACGAGCTCCGCCGGACGCTGACGCAACTGCTTCATCGCGTCTTCCCCGTTGGTGGTCGTCGCAACGTCGAACCCCTCGGCCAGGGCGATCGTTCCGATCAGGGTGAGAATCGCGCGGTCATCATCGACCACGAGCAGTCGTGGACGCTGGTTCTGCATGTGTAGGTCTGCAATCTGGCGCACACGTGAATCGTGTGACGCGCACCCCGAATCGGGCAAGGCTGGCTCGAAAGCGCTCGTTTCCCGCACGCTTTGGGGCATAGTGCTTAACCCTTGTATCGACGGGAGTTGGCGGCGGCTTTAGCCGCTGTAGGACGGAAAGCTACAACCATTCGGCGTTTGACCTGTGCGCAAGCGCCACAACGGGATGTGCGAGGACCGCCCGGCCGACAGCTCAACAGGCACGATTGCAGGCACTTAGCGGAGCGCGCCGCCGTGCCGGCGCAGCCAGGCGCGGGCCGCGAGATAGTCGGGGCACGCGGCCGCCACGAGCCGCCAGAAGGCCGGCGAGTGATCCATCCGCCGCAAATGCATCAGCTCATGGAGGAGCACGTAGTCCCTGACCGGCGGCGGCATCAGGACCAGCCTCCAATTCAGGCAGATGTGCCCGTCGCGGCCGCACGATCCCCAGCGCGCGCGCTGGTTGCGGACGCTGACGCGCGAGACGGGGAGACCGTGCTGCACGGCGAGCTCGCGCAGACGCGCAGGCAACTCACGGCGAGCCCGCTCGCACAGCGTCCGGCCCTCGTCGAACGACGGTGCGTGCGTCGTCAGCCGCGCGCGCTGCCTCGCGATCCATTCGGCGTGTCGTTCCGCAAACGCCGCGGCCTCCCGGCGCGAGCCGCCGCGCGGAATCGTGACGCGCACGCGTCCGTTGGCGTCTACGCGAAGGACGTAGCGCCGGGCGCGACGGTGGCGAACGAAACAGGGTTCGATGTGAGCAGCGGGTTCTACAGGTTCGCTGAACGGAAGCCCCAGCTGCATCGATGCGAGAATAGCTCAACTCGTGACGGACCTACAGTGGGTGGATCCCGCAGATCCCGACGCCGGCGTCATTGCACGCGCCGCCGAACTGCTGCGCGCGGGCGGGGTCGTCGCGTTTCCAACGGAGACGGTGTACGGCCTCGGGGCGCACGCGCTCGATCGAGCCGCGGTCCTCCGGGTGTTTGCGGCCAAGGAGCGCCCCGCCAACGATCCGCTCATCGTCCATGTCGCCACGCTCGACGCGGCGGCGCCGCTCGTCGAGGAGATCCCGCCCGTGGCGCGCGAGCTCGCGGCGCGTTTCTGGCCGGGACCGCTGACGATGGTGCTGAAGCGATCCGCGCTGGTGCCGGACGAAGTCACCGCCGGCCTCGCCACGGTGGCGATCCGCGTGCCGTCGCATCCCGTCGCGCGCGCGCTGCTCGAACGGGCGCGCATTCCCGTCGCGGCGCCGAGCGCCAACCTGTTCTCGCGGCCCAGTCCGACGCGCGCGGCGCACGTCCTCGCCGATTTGAACGGGCGCATCGACCTGATCATCGACGGCGGAGCGACCGACGTCGGCCTCGAATCCACGGTCATCGATCTGTCCGGAGGCGTTCCGACGATCCTGCGGCCGGGGGCCATCGACCTGGATGCGCTGCGGCAGGTCATTCCTGATGTCGTCAGCGGCCGGGCCGCGCCGCTACCCACGGCCGCCATGGCATCGCCGGGGATGCTGCCGAAGCACTATTCACCGATCACGCCTGTCACCCTGTACGAAGTCGATCGCGAGACGGCGCTCGTCCGGATGAAGCGCGACGCTCAACAGCGCCTCAGCCACGGTGAATCCGTTGTCGTGCTGTCATACACCGAAGATGTCGGCGAGCTGGGCAACCTCGGCGTCCAGATCGTCGAGCTGGCGTCCGAAAGCAATCCAGTGGCAGTTGCAGCACGGCTCTACGCGGCCCTTCGTGAGTGCGACGAGCTTGGGGCGGGCGCGATCCTCGTGCGCACTATCACCACGCGCCATCCGTTGAGTGGCGCGATCCAGGACCGTCTTCGCCACGCCGCCGCCTGAGACCTGCGACTTCCCAATGCGGCACATGGCTTGCGAAACCGCACGCCATGGCCACCAAAAGCACGACGGCGCTCGAGACCCCCTTACGCGAACAGCTCGACCGCCTGGCATCGTTCGAGCCCGGCACGGGCTCGGTCATCAGCCTGTACATCGATTTGCGGCCCGACCAGAACGGTCAGCGCGCCCACGTCGAGACATTCCTGCGCCACAGCGCGGATGAGCAGGTCCGATCGTTGAGCGGCCAGCAGCGGGCGGACTTCGATCGGGCGACCGAACGGATTCGGCGGTACCTGAGCGAGTCGGTGCCGAAATCGACGGCAGCGGTGGCCATCTTCGCGTCCACCGCCGGAGACTTCTTCGAGGCGATGCCGTTCGGCGTGCCTATCGAGCAGCCCTCCATGCACGTCGGTCCCGTTCCGCAGCTCTATCCGCTCGCGCGGCTGAACGACCAGTACCCCCGATACGCGGCGCTGCTGGTCGATACCAACAGCGCCGACCTGTACGTCTTCGCGCTCGGCGCGAAGACTCGCCGCGAGTCGGTCACCAGCGACAAGATGCGGCGCACCCGGGTGGGCGGCTGGTCGCAGGCGCGGTATCAGCGGCACGCCGACCACTGGCACACGTTGCACATGAAGGATGTCGTCGACGTCCTCGACAAGGTCGTGACGCACGAGCATCTCGATCGGATCGTTGTGGCGTGCGACGAGGTGGCGAAGCCGATCCTGATGGAACAGCTGCCGAAGCACCTCGCCGACAAGGTGATCGACATAGTCAACGTCGACGTGAAGTCGATTGCGGAACACGAGCTGCTCAAGGAGACGATGGACGCGCTCAGGCACGAGGACGCGAAGAGCGACGCGGAACACGTGCAGCGGATGATCGACGCCTGGCGCGCGGGCGGGCTCGCGGTCGCCGGCATCGAGGCCACGATGCGCGCCCTCGACATGCGTCAGGTCGAGGAACTGCTGATTGCGGCGCGCCCGGATCGCGTGACCGGCCCGGCCGACGAGCTCGTCACCAAGGCGCAGCAGAACGCCGCGCGCATCCGGTTCATCGAGGACGACACCCTGCTGGCCGACGTCGGAGGCGTCGGCGCGCTTTTGCGATTCAAGATCTAGGCGGGTCTGAAGACGCGCCTCTACGAGCACGGCCGTAGGGGCGGACCTTCAGGTCCGCCCGCCGGTCTAAGAGCACGGACGTAGAGGCGGACCTTCAGGTCCGCCTGCCGGGGGCATCATGAGCAAACCGAACAAGGTGAACAAGGATCATTACGTGCAACGCGGACGGCTGACGCCCGATGAACTGGCGCGCGAGCGTGCGCGGCAGATTCACGTCGCCGGCGCGCAGCGCAGGTTCAGCGAACGGGCGAAGCAGGTGACGGGAACGCGACGCGGCGCACCGGCGTCCACCCGGGCTCGAAGCGAGCGCGAAGAAGAAGAGTAACGACCTCGCCGTAGCTGCGCAGGCCCGATTCGACCCGGTTGGCCTTCAGGTACGTGTCATAGACCTGCCAGCTCGCCCGCTGCAGCGCGGGAATCTCGCCGCGGCGCAACCGCGCGATGACGGCGTTGACGTCGCGACGCGGGCCTTCCGCCAGTGAGGCGTTCACGTTCGTGCGCTC